>JANRLT010000007.1 GCA_033762255.1 Pirellulales bacterium
GCGACCGAGACGCCCGAGAACCTCGCGCTGATGCGCCGGATCGACGAGCAATACCTGCGGACCCCGTTTTATGGCAGTCGCCGCATGGCGATTGAATTAGACGTGAATCGCAAACACGCGCAGCGGTTAATGCGGGTGATGGGCTTGGCCGGTCAAGCGCCCGGACGCCGTACCACGGTCCCGCAACCGGGGCACAAGATTTACCCCTACCTGCTACGAAATGTGGAGATTTTGCGCCCCAATCACGTGTGGAGCACCGACATCACCTACGTGCCGCTGAGCGATGGGTTTATGTATTTGACCGCCGTGATCGATTGGTTCAGCCGCCAGGTGTTGAGCTGGCGATTGTCAAACACGCTGGCGGAAACGTTTTGTTGCGAGGCACTCGACGAGGCCCTGGAGAACTTTCGCCCACCAGAGATTTTTAATACCGATCAAGGTTCCCAATTCACGAGCCTGGCCTTCACGAGCCGATTAACAAAAGCCAAGATCGCGATCAGTATGACCCGCAAGCGGGTACCCCGTCGTGGGCGGGCCTTGGATAACGTGTTCATCGAGCGCCTGTGGCGAAGTGTGAAGTACGAAGACATTTACTTGCGTTGTTATGCTTCGCCACTGGCATTGGAACGCGGCTTGACCGCCTACTTTGAGTTTTACAATTACGAGCGCCCGCATCAGGCACTCAACTATCGGACGCCGTGGGTCGTGCATCAAGCGGCATGAGCGAGAATCTCCCGGGCAGGCACGTTGCCAGGAGTGATGTCATGCACCAGGAACGGTTGAATGAACGCTACCGGCAAGCAGTGAGAAAGAACTCGACAAGATGGCAGGTTGGCTGACCTACGCGGCCCAGGCAGGCTGCAAAGACTGGGTAATTTTTTGCTTCCCCCCGCGGGGGGAAGCAAAAAATTACAACATTTACCAAGCGCAAAGTGGTCCAGCGCTTGGGGTCCACTACACATTTGGCACTAAAAAAGTCGAATAAATTTTATTTTAACACGACGCTCACGTGATAGCTATGTTTTTAACACAAATATCCAAAATCAATGTTACAGTAACGCGGATGTTGCGGGTTATACGTTAACCTAATCAGTAAAAATCCGCTGTTACATTAAGTAGCCATCAGTGGAATCAAAAGTGAGTACAATAATTAGTTACCGATTCAATCTGATGATTACGGTGGCGCCCACAATCCACACTAATTTTTAATTCAAACTGCCCCCCATGCGTATCCTCATTACTGGTTGTTCGCGCGGCCTCGGCCGGGCGTTGCTCGAACCGTTTATTTCCTTGGGACACACCGTCGCGGGTTGCGCGCGGGACGAGGGAGTCATCGCCCAGTTGACCCGGCAATATCCCGCCCCGCATCTATTCGCCGCTGTGGATGTCACGTCCGACGCCGCAGTGGCCGCATTTGCCCGGCAAGTGCTGGACGCCGGTCCCGTGGACTTGCTCATCAATAACGCGGCCCTGATGAACACGCCGGCGAGCTTGTGGGAGGTCTCCGCCGGGGAGTTTGACACCCTGATGGCGGTTAACGTCAACGGCGTTGCCAACGTGATCCGCCATGTGGTTCCCGCCATGGTTGCCCGCCAGTCGGGCGTGATTGTCAACCTTAGCTCTGGCTGGGGACGCGGCGTTTCCCCCCGTGTCGCGCCGTACTGCGCCAGTAAATACGCCATCGAGGGGCTAACCGCCGCCCTGGCGCTGGAACTTCCCCGCGGCATGGCCGCCGTCCCGCTCAACCCGGGCGTGATCCACACCGACATGCTCCGCCAAGCTTGGGCGGACGACGCCGCCCGTTATCCATCCCCGGACAATTGGGCGGCGCGGGCGGTGCCATTTTTACTACAGTTGGGGGCAAAAGATAACGGCCAACCGCTAAGCGTGCCGGGGTAAGAGGCGGGAGGCGGGAGATGGGAGGCGAGAGACGGGAGACGAGAGGCGAGAGACGGGAGGCGGGAGGAGAGAGGAGAGAGGCGGGAATGAGCCTTAGCGAGAACCTCGTGAGTGAAGTTAGAAGTACGCACGATGAAGGCGGAATTGCTGCAATCCCATTCATCATTCTGCATTCTTCCTTCTAACTTTGATTCGGGGGATGAGCCTTAGCGAGAACCCCGGAGGGATAGTGGATAGGCAAGCGCAGAATTATTGCAAATCAGTCGTTAAATCATTTATTCCGTGAATCAGACGCCCTGGAGCTGATTTGGGAAAGTGAAGCGACCGGCCTGTAGACTCCTTGTGTCACGCCAATGTTTTTGCGACAGTTGGGAAAACAATGCTTCCTACGACCGCATCATTCCCCGTTATCTCTTTTCCAATGCGCGGCGCAGACGCTCGGACTGCAAATGCGGCAGCGGGATCGTCGGTTGGGCGTCGTCCCGGCTGTGATTACTGGAAAACGGCAGGGGCATGATGTGCGGCTCGGAGATCGAAGGCCCGGTGATGTGCGGCTCCGCCGAGGAATGCTGGTCGTGATAATCCGTTCCCAAAGGAAAAAACAGCGGCAGGTCAACTTCCGGAGCGGGATCGCTAATCCCTGGTCCAGGAATGGCCTCGGCCACGGGCAAAAAGATTGTCTCCTCGGACGGGTTGTTTGTCATTTCGGCATCAGCATGGCGCGCTGGCCGCCGGTTCGCCTTGCGCAGGATCCCCCAGGCAAAGATCGCCCCTCCCGGACCGGCCAAGATCGCCGGTAACAATACCAAATTTCCCACGAGCGCCACGGTCAGCATCGAAACCATCATCAGGCCAAAGTTTCTCGTGGGCATAAACGGGCTGAGCGAAAACGCCGCCAGGCCAATGCCGATCACCCCCCAGCTTTGGTACATGGCGCGGGCACAGCCGCGATAGGCCAGCTCCGTCGCTTCCTTGCGGTTCATTCCCTCCAGGGTTCCCTTGCGAAACCACAACATAAAGTGAACCACATCGTCCACGGTCACCCCCAGCGCGACCGCGGGCGCTAGCACAAAACCGATATCGATAAACATATTTCCCCAGCCATTGCCCGAGAGAATGGCATGCATCCAGCCCATGCCGCCAAACACCAAGACGGCGGGAAAAGCGCTGGGGAGCAGCAGCACCATTCCCGCCGACCAATCGCGGCAGACTAACATCATCACGATGACAATCAACGCAAAATCGGTGACAAATCCAAAGAGCATCCCTCCCACCAGGGAATGTTGCGCCTTGTATACCAGCGGGACCACCCCCGTGTATTGCACATACACCCCCGCGCGCAGGCTGCGGTTGTCTGCCCAGGCAGGCAGCGTGGTGGCCAGCGCCTCGTTTAGCTCCGATGTCCGCAGGCGGGCTTGGGCGGCGGCCAGGCGCGATTGCAGTTCGGCGATTTCGCCGCTATCGGCCCGCTCTAGCTTTTCCATCAGGCTGGCAACTTCGTCCTCTTGTTTGCCAATGAGATACCCGCTGACCACCGGCTCGACATGGCTCTTTAAGTCCGTGATAAACCGGGCGTAATCCACGTTTTTTAGCGCGCTCACCCGGGCGCTGATTCGCCAGATTTCCTCTTGTGCCCCGGGGTTGTCGGGGGCCGGCACATCGCGCAAAAAATCCCCCGTCAAAAGTTCCGGGCGGTGTTTCAGCAGCAGTTTGTTTAGGAACGACTCTTTGAACTCCGTTCCGCCAAAGCGCGGCGTCGGCAAGTCCTCCAGATTTTGCATAAAAGTCAGCGTGGTGATCGTACTGCCGACTTCGGGAATTTCCTCGATACTCGCGCGGATGCAATCAACCAGTTCCAGCCGATCATAAAACCGCAGGTCGGCGGTCTCCTCGTCGGTCGGCTTGGGCAAGCGTAACACCACTTCCATCGGCACTAGGGGACCTAGGCGCTCTTCCAACCAACGGTAATCGGCCAGCAGCCGTTCTCGCGGGGAAAGCAACCGCATCAACTGGACCGACGTCTGCGCGTACACCATGCCATAACCCACCACGCCCATGACTAGCAGGCACGTCGCGGCGGCGATGCCGTGATGAGTCAGAATCCACTGTCCCGCGCGCCAGAAAAAGCCATCCTCGCGCAGGTGGGTGTGCGTGGCGGTCACGGGCAGGGGAGCCGGGGTGGGTCGGGCCACATCGGGCTGCCACAATTCCAGTAGCGCGGGAATATAAAACACCAGCAGCAAGCCGCTTACCACCACTCCGATGGCCGAATAAAGCCCAAAGTAGTAAATCGGCACCAATTCCGTCAGGCAAAGCGTGGCCAGGCCGACGGCGGTGGTCCCGGTGGCCAGGGCCAGCGGCAGAGCCGCGTGTTTGAGCGCGGCGGTCCCGGCCCCCGCGCGGGGATGCCCCTCCAGCAATAAATCGCGGTAATAATTTGACAGATGGATCGCGCCCGAGGTCGTGGCCACATAGACCAAGGAAGGCATGGTAAACAGAATCGCGTCCACCGGCGCGCCGGTCCACCAGACCAGACTGAGGCTCAGGATCGAACTATAAATCCCCGCCGATATCACAATCAGCACCAGCTTCCAACTGCGCAAGCTAAACCACGACACAATAAAGCCGATCCCCACCGCCAGGCCCGCTAGCGTGTTCAGGCTTTTATTGCCCGCTTCGTCAATGGTGACATTGTCCGCCGGGGGCCCGCCAATATGCAGCGCTTGTTCCGGAATGCAGCAATCCTCGATCGCGATGCGGCGCAATTCCTCTAACGCCCCTTTTTTGTCCAGCAGTCCTTTTTCCGAAAGTGTCACCACCACGCAGGTTTGCCGCTCATCCAAGGGGATTTCTTGGTAATCTCCCTCCTCCAGCGGACGCAGCGACTCCGGGTCCAGGGGCTCCCCGTCGGGTGAATACTTGTGGACAAACCGATTGCCGCTAGTCTTGTGCCGGGGGCCAAACAGCAAACCCGTCAGCTTGGCGGCGGCGGTTTCCTCGTCCAGGCCCACATTCCGCGCGAGAAGCTGGCCCAATGCCCGCGGTCCGCTGAGAACGTGCTTAAAATAGCGCGCCTGGTCCCGCACGATCGTCGCCAGGGCCAGTTCGGTATTGGGCTGGCTGGGGTCGCCAACATCTTCCGCCAACGCAAAGACATACGCGTATTCGCGAATGGGTATCCCCGCGGTGGCGGCAGCGGCCAAAAGCTGCTCCGGCGGCACCGTGCGGGCCAGTTCTTGCAATTGGGTTTGATATTCCGGGGGGACTTGCGCCACCCAGGGGGTAAATGTCAGCAGGGGGAGAGGTTCGCTCGCGGGGGAATCGGGAGAGTTGGCTGCGGCTGTCTGGGCGTGATCCCGCTGTTGCCGGGCGGCGATAGCCAGTTTAGCCTCGTCAAAATCCTCGATCCGTTGGGGTTCACTTTCGCCCCGATACAGAATTTCCATCGGCGGCAGCAGTTTTAGTTCCAGGTCGCGCAAGCGGGGGGATTTGCGGGTGCAACCCTCCCAACTGACCAAGAGGAACTCCTCACCGGTGAATTGCTTGCGAAATTCGGCATAGACCTGGGTTTCTTCGTATTGCTGGGGAATCCAGTTGCGCACGTCGTTTTTATTGGCTTGCTTGGCGCGGATAGAGCCAATCGCCGCAAACGGCAACAAAAAGACCGCAACGGCCAAGATCCACAAGCTATAGCGGGAAAGAAAGGATCCATCCATGAAAGGGCATCCTGGGGGATGTGGGGCGGCGTTGCCGGCGGGATAATGCTAGCAGCACGGCGTGCGGGGGGCGGTCTCCTCCGTGAAACCGCGGGGCGTGTCATCTCTGGTTATCGACCGGCATACCGCCCGCCTGAGCAAAAGTCGGCACAAGCCGCAAAGTTTGCCAACTTAGTGGCAAAAATAAATGCTTATGATTCCTATGTCATTTTGGGAGCAATTCGACAAAATTGTTCGCTACTGCGTTTAGATGCGCGTTTAAACGAATTTGCGACAGCAGCGGGTGTTCACGTGGGGGAGCTTACCTAAGCCATGCAAACTGTCAGCGAAGCCCAGCAAAATTTGGCGTCATTGCTCGAACAATCGCAACTTCTTGGCGGCTTGCAAGTCCAACACAGCAACGGCCAGATGCTTATTCTGCTTCCCGAATCTTGCAAGCCCTCTCCCTTGGATGTGGCCGGCGTGGAATTGGGCTAAAGCGCAGCGGAAACTATTGAACTTATTCACATAGGGCGGAAAATTTCTTTACAAAAACGAGTGCTTTGTCAACGATTCGTTGCGGATGAGCCGTAGGGCGCTAGCCCACGGTTGGAATGGCAAAAACCGTGGGCTAGCGCCCAGCGGCTGATTTGTCTAACTCAAATTTTTAACTGTGACAAAGCCCTAGGAAGTGTTTTATACTGGTTCCTGTCCACCAGGATTGCGGCTCTTTACAATTATCTTCTTTTACCCTGGTCCCGTATGCAACCCAGACTCAGTTTGTTTACCGCCATTTGGTGCGCGTTGCCAGCTGTATTGACCGCGGCGGAGGGCACCCCCTCCCGGCCAAATATCTTGTTTATTTTTTCCGACGACCACGCGCGGCATGCCATTTCCGCCTATGGGTCCCGGGTCAATCAAACGCCCCATCTGGACCGGCTGGCAAACGGTGGCGCGCGGTTCGCCAACAGCTTTGTTACTAACTCCATCTGCACGCCCAGCCGCGCGACGCTGCTGACCGGGCAATATTCGCACCGCAATGGCGTGCCGGTCTTTAACCGCTTTGACGCCAGCCGCGACCATGTGGCCCGTCATCTGCAGGCCGGGGGTTACCATACCGGCATGATCGGCAAGTGGCATCTGGGAAGCGACCCCACCGGGTTTGACCGCTGGATTGTGCTTCCCGGGCAGGGGGCGTACTGGAATCCGCAGTTTCTGCTGCCGGGAAAAAAGAAGCTCACCCTCACCGGGCATTGCACCGACATCACGACGGAATTGGGGATCGAGTGGCTCAAAACGCGGCCGGCGGATCAGCCATTCTTTTTGATGCTGCATCACAAGGCGCCGCATCGCGCTTGGCAACCGGCCACCCGGCATATCGAAATGTTTCGGGACAAAGTGATCCCCGAACCCGCGACCCTCTGGGATGATTACGCCACGCGCCCCGCGGCGCTGCCAAGCAACGAACAAACCGTGGCCCGCGACCTGACCCGCCACGATCTTAAACTTATCCCTCCGGCCGAACTACAAGGCCCAGCGCTGCAAGACTGGCTGCATCAGTCGCCAACCGAACTTGAGGTGGACGGCAAACTGCTGACCGGCCAGGATTTGACGCGGTGGAAATACCAAAAATACATGCGCGATTATCTGGGCTGCGTCCAAGGGGTGGACGACAGCGTGGGCCAGATTCTCGATTATCTGGACAAATCCGGTCTGGCCGAAAACACTATCGTGATCTACTCCGCCGACAACGGCTGGTATTTGGGGGATTTGGGCCTGTACGACAAGCGATTTATGTACGAGCCGGGCTTGAATGTCCCGCTGCTCGCCCGCGGCCCCGGCGTAAAAGCTGGGATCGTCCCCGATCAGTTCGTGCTGAATATCGACCTGGCGCCGACATTTCTGGACTTGGCCGGGTTGCCGGTGCCGCCGTCCATGCAAGGGCGGTCCATTGCTCCGCTGCTACGCGGTGAATCGCCGCGGGACTGGCGCGCTAGCATGTATTACCGCTACTACCACGACCCCGGGCATCACAACACCAAGGCGCACCTGGGCGTGCGCACAGCCACACACAAACTCATCCATTATTGGAAGCAAAACGCGTATGAGTTGTTCGACCTGACGGCCGATCCGCACGAGCAGCGTAATTTATTGCATGCCGCGAGCGACGCGCAAAACCCGGCCATCGCCGCCAAGTTCGCCGAACTAAAGGACGAACTGGCCCGCCTGCAGCGGCAGTATCAGGACGAAGACGACCTGTACGCCGATCCAGCCACCTGGCCCGACGGTAACGTCGATGGTCCCTGGAATACCTACCAGCCGCAAGGTGTCAAAACCGTGAGCGCGGCGATCCGGGGCGCGGCGGAAGAGTAGGGGGGAGGCAGTTACCAGCTGTAGTAAAAGCGCGGCAAGTGGTTCGTCATTAATACTCAATCGCTAGTGCGTATATCAGAAGCAAGTTCCCAGGGAACAGACAGCTACCATCTGTTACCCTAACATAGCTCTTGGCACAAAATCAAACCTTTTCGGTGGGTAATAAATTGTAGTTTTCTCTACCGCCGACCCACCGCGCTGACCAGATGCGGCATCCAGAGCGCCTTATCGACTAACTCTAGCAGCACCTGCGGATCAAAGGGTTTGCGCAGATAATACGTTCCCCCCGCCTCGTGCGCGCGGCGGATAATATCGGGAATTTGCGCCCCGGACAGAAAGATCACCGGGATTTGACTAAGGCCCAAATCGCGCTTGATTTGCTCGCACAGGCGCAATCCGCTATCCCCCCCCAGATTGATATCGCTAATGATCAAATCGGGCGCATTGGTGGTGACGCACTGGATCGCGCCCTCCACATCATGGCAACAATGGCACGTGTAATCGGCCAGGGAGAGAACCTTGGCCAGGGCCGCGACCATGTCCGGTTCATCGTCAATAACCAGGATGGACGGTTTGTGCCCGGGGGTAAATTCCGCCAGCTTCCGCCCATGGGGGGGAATGTGCATCCGCATGATGTGACACCAGGGAATGGGAAATCCTTTTCCCCTGGACGTGCGCAAAGCCGGCTCTCCATGACCGTTTTGCCGTACGATCCCCTGCCAGTCAGCGGCGGGGATGACGCCTTCGAAACACAATCCAAAGCGAGCCGTCAGGTCGCGTACTTGGGCAATGATTGCGTGGAAGGGCGAAAAATAACTTGTGTTATAGAATCTATCGAACCGCCGACGACCGGGAGCTTAGCCCGGCCCGCGGCGGCGGATTAAATGATAAAATTGATTGCCCCGGAATATTCCGCATAAAGCGGGAGGCGGGCGATGCAGAATGATGAATGTTTTGTATTTCATTCTGCATTCATCATTCTCACTTCTTACTCCCCCTCCTACCCCTGGGTGTATTCCTTTAAAAAGCCGCGGAATTGCGACAAATGTTCCGCTTCGTCGGCCATCAGCCGAACACATAGGTCTTGGGTGATGTAATCTTCACCTTCGCAGGCTTGGATGATTTTTTTGTATTGGGCACAGGCCGCTTCCTCGGCGTTGATGACGGCCTTGATGGCATGGACCACATCGGTCGTGGTGGTACTGGGGGGAATTTGCGAGCCAAATTTCAGCCCGATGGCCCCCTCCACCTGTCCGCCCAACTGCTTGATCCGCGCGCCTAATTGCTGGGCGTGCATAATTTCGGCTGTAACGTCGCCAGCGAGGGATTTTTTGATTTCCTCGGCCCGAACGCCATCCAAATTGATGCTGTAGTTCAGGTAATTCAGGACAGTCTCTAGCTCCATATTATAAGAGGTCTTGAGCATGTCGATGATTTCAGCGGGGGTAGCGGCCATGGTATTTTTCCTGTGTAAAAGGTGGATAATGCAACAACAAGTTTTCCAAAAATCACTTTGCTTCCGCAGGGGCGGCCCGCGGTAAGGCGGCCTGGGTGTCACGGGCAATATCTGCCAATTCCCGGTCCGGGTCGGCGGTCAAACGTTCGATAGCGGCCATTAAATTGGCAGGGGGCTCGGCGGAGTTGGCTTGGCGCAATGCCAACGTGGCCTGCAGGCCGTTCTTGACCACCATCCGACGCAAATCCTCATTACTGGGGGGACTTTGCCAATTATCATTGGCCGGGGGCAATTCATCGACTAACTCCCGCGGTTGAATCTCTAACATTTCCACCAGCACGGGGATCGCCGCCACATCCCCCCGCTTGGCCAGACTGGTGGCTGCGTTAAACCGCACCTGCCAGCTTTTGTCGTACAGCATGCCGGTTAATGTTTGAGCGGCGGCGGGGGAAGAAAATTCACCCAAGACATAGGCCGCCCTGGTCCGGACGCGCAGGTCTTCATTGGCCGCGGCAGTTTGCAACACGCCCAAGATCCGCTCCTGGCGTGGCCAGGGGGCGATCGCCGCGGCGGGAGAATTTGCATTTTTTGCCAATTGTTGTTGGGCTTCGTTGCGAACAATGGTATTGGCCAGGGCCTCGAGCGCGACATTGTGCAGCATGGGGTCTTTTTTGGCGACTGCCGTTTCGGCGGCTTTGATGAGCGCTGGCACCCCCTGATCCACCGTGAACATTCCCAACGCCTGGCACAAAAAGATGCGCAGCTTGGCCGCTTCGCCAGAATTATCCTCGGCGGCGAGGGATGTTTCCAGCACGCCCGCCAGTTCCGCGGCAAATTTCGGGTCGCCCCGAATGATCCCCGCCTGATCCTGGCGCAATTGTTCGGATAAGTTGTACGCCGACTGCCAACGCCCCGCGTTATTCAGCTTCAGCGCCGCCAATTCCGCCTGGGGATTGCTCCCCATGTGGGCCAGCCAATTAAATAACAGCCAAACCAGGACGATAGCCAAGACAATCAACCCCGGAATGACAAACAATTGCACCAAAAAGCCGGTCGTGGGGGCCTGCACCGGCGGCAACGCGCGGTCGGGCGAATAATTACCGGAGGCTTTGGGAAATTCAGTCATGATGGGGGGCGCGGCGGATTTATCAGATTGATACAAATTCTTAGGTATCTTGTTACCATTAGTTTAGGCGGCGGGGGGACAACGTCAACCGTTAATCAAGGAGTTGGGGCGCTTGTCCACCCTTGGCAATCAGATTCATTAACTTTAGGATGAGCCAATGGCACCAACCTCGTGGTTAAAAGGTACCTTCCGTTATTGATATAGGCTCTCAACTGGCTATCTGGCAATAAATTTTTTTGTTATAACCCACCGCGTGGCATGTACTTTTGGGATTTTACATATAACACGCCAGCGGAAAACCTGGCCGCCGATGAAGCGCTTTTACAATCCGCCGAGTCCGCCGCGCTAACTTGGCTCTCTCTGCACGACCAGCTCACCGCGCGGAAATCGTATACAACCGAAACTCTGCGCCTGTGGGAAAGTCCCCGCCCCTGCGTGGTCCTGGGGGCATCATCCAAATTTGCCAGCGAAGCGCGGCTCTCCGCTTGCATAGCGAATGGCGTGCCGATCTTGCGCAGGCCCAGCGGCGGGGCGGCGATTGTCGCGGGGCCGGGATGCCTGATGTACGCGGTGGTGTTAAGCACGCTATGTCGTCCAGAATTACAATCAATCCCCGTTGCCCACCAATATGTGCTAGGCCGGGTCGCGGCGGCGTGCGATGCGGCGCTGGCGGCCAGGACCGGCGGGCAAGAGCTACCGTCAGGCGGGGTGGCGCCGTCGACCGTGAAAATCGAGGGGATTAGCGACCTTACTCTAGTGGGAAAAAAATTTTCGGGCAATTCCCTCCGTTGCCGCCGCACGCACCTGCTTTATCATGGAACGCTGCTCTATGATTTTGATTTGGCACAAATTGCGCGCTATCTGGGCGAGCCTCCCCGCACGCCTGATTACCGCGCGGGGCGCGCGCATGGCGAGTTCGTGACAAATTTACCCACGAACCGAGCGGCGTTGACAGCGGCTCTGCGAAGAGCCTTTGCCGCCGAGACGGAATTAGCAAATCCCCCCCTGGGGCTGATCGAAGAATTGGCGCAAGAAAAATATTCACAAGCGTCCTGGACCGAACGGCTGTAAGACTGTGCAAAATATGAACAGGAAAAAGCAGAGGAAATGATTGTGTTTTGATATTTATCCGCTTCCTCCGTTACTTCCTGTTCAATGCCTTTAGGAATTCATATTAAGCATAAGGAAACGAAGTAAACAAGAAATTGGAGCACTTTGATTATACTAACTTCGCTTCCCGCGTTGACTTTTGTAAAAACTACCTTTTGTTTTAAACAGGAGGTAGCAAAGCGAGCAGAGGAATTTTACGCAGCATTTGCCTTTGCTGACTCCTGTAAAATAAATCCGCTTGCTAATATTTGCACAATAACACCCGTAAAACTTCAAACTGGCGGGAGCCACCACCCTCCCCACCCACACTAAAAAACGGTACGATAGGGGGAATTGGCGGGATATTTTTTTGGGTATGGCACTGTCAGTGCTGGGTCTATCATTGCGGGAGTTGGCATGGCGGATTTTCGGCTGGAACATGATTCCATGGGAGAAGTGCGCGTCCCCGCGCAGGCGTATTATTCGGCCCAGACACAACGCGCGGTCGAAAATTTTCCCATTAGTGGTTGGCCGCTGCTGCCGGAACTCATTCACGCCCTGGGGCTGGTCAAGTATGCCGCGGCCATTGCCAATCGCGACCTGGGCAAGCTGACCGGCACAGGCAAATATCCCCTGACCGACGCGCAGGTCGCCGCGCTGTTGCAGGCCGCCCGCGAAGTGGCCGAGGGAAAATTTGACGAGCACTTTCCCATTGATGTGTTCCAAACCGGTTCTGGCACCTCCAGCAATATGAATGTGAACGAGGTCATCGCCAACCGCGCGATCGAACTGCTGGCGGGGGATCGTCTGGCCGCGGCCAAGCCCGTCCATCCCAATGACCATGTCAACATGGGCCAGTCCACCAATGACATGTTTCCCACGGCCATCCATGTGGCGGTGGCGATGGCGGTCAATACGCATTTGCTTCCCGCGCTCGAGCGGTTTCGCGATGTGCTGGAGGAAAAATCCCAAGCCTGGGATAAAATCATCAAAATTGGACGCACCCATCTGGCCGATGCCACGCCGCTGCGCCTAGGCCAGGAATTTGGTGGATTTGCTCGCCAACTGGATCGGGCGATTCAACTGGCGCATTGGGCTATCGAAAGCGTGGACGAACTGCCCGCGGGGGGGACGGCGGTCGGCACGGGGATCAACACGCATCCAGAATTTGGAACGAGGGTGGCGCAGGTACTGACAGAAGAGACCGGCATCCAATTTCACGAGGCTCTCAATCATTTTGAGGCCAACGCCCAACGTGATGGCCTGGTCGAATGCAGCGGCAATTTGCGCACCATCGCCGTGACGCTGTTTAACATCGCCAACAATATCCGTTGGCTGGGAAGCGGCCCGCGCTGTGGCTTTTATGAGGTCAAACTGCCCGACCGTCAACCCGGTAGCTCCATCATGCCGGGAAAGGTCAACCCCGTCATGTGCGAAAGCCTGATGCAACTCACCGCCTGGGTGATTGGCAATGACGCCACGGTCGCGTTATGCGGCGCGAGTGGGGGGCAATTTCAGTTGAATATCATGATGCCGGTGATGGGGCACGCGGTATTGCAAAGCGCGCTCTTGCTAGCCCGCGGAGTGAACGCCTTTGTTGAGTTTTGTGCCCTGGAAATGGAAGCCAACGAAGAAGCATGCAACGCCAGCGTGGAAAAAAGCCTGTCCATGGTCACCAGCCTCAATCCGCATATCGGTTATGAAAAAGCGGCCAAGCTGGCCAAAGAAGCTTTTGCCAGCGGTAAAACCATCCGCGAACTATGCGTGGAACAGGCTATCCTTCCCCCAGACACGCTGACCGCCGCCCTGGATCCGTGGAGTATGACGGAACCAAAGTAACATTCAACAATGAATAATTCATAATGAACAATTTTTTATTTGCTGCTCATTCTTCATTTTTAATTCTGAATTCTTAATTGTATTCCATGCCCCGCGAGACCCTCCTTACCGCCGCCAAATCCGGTCCCGCCGACGGACCAGAGGTTGACTTGCGCCCCGCGCAACTGGGGGAGATGGTCGGACAACGCGCTGTCTTTGAGCGAATCATGATCGCCGTCGACGCCGCGCGCAAACGGGGTGAAACCTTGGGCCATATCCTATTTGATGGCCCTCCGGGACTAGGTAAGACCACCTTTGCCACCTGCATTCCCCGCGAATTGGGCAAAAGCCTGCAAATTGCCAGCGGGGCCACGCTCATGGCGCCGAAGGATTTGGTTCCCTACTTGACCAACGCCGAAGAGCAGTCCGTCCTGTTTATTGATGAAATTCACCGCATGCCCAAGGCGGTCGAGGAATTTTTGTATCCCGCGATGGAGGACTTTCGAATCGATATCACTCTGGGCGAAGGGATGTCCGCCCGCACGCTGAATATGCCCTTGCGGCCATTCACGCTGATTGGGGCAACCACCCGGACGGGGTTGATATCGGCCCCGCTCCGCGACCGCTTTCATATGCGCGAACATCTGGATTTTTACAGCATTGAGGAACTGGCCGAAATTATCGGCCGCAATGCGCTCAAACTCCGTTTGCCCATCGACACCGCCAGCAAGCTAGAAATCGCCCAGCGCAGCCGCGGAACCCCCCGCTTGGCGAACAATCGTCTTCGCTGGGTGCGCGATTTTGCCACCAGTCGGGCGGACGGCGCGGTCACCCTGGCCGTGACCCGGGAAGCCCTGGCCATGCAGGCGATCGATCTGCTGGGCCTGGATGGCCAGGACCGCAAATACTTAGAGACCTTGGCCCGCGTGTTTCAGGGGGGGCCAGTGGGCGTGGAGGCGCTCGCCCATACAATGAATACCGCGCCGGACACGCTGGCGGACGAGGTGGAGCCATTTTTGCTGCGCAGCGAGTTGGTCATTCGCACGCCCCGGGGGCGCAAACTGACTGACCGGGGATTTACGCACCTGGGGCTTTTACCCCCCGAGAAACCTCCTGAAAGCTCCCAACCGACGTTGTTTTAGCAAAAGTGACGCGGGAAATCGCAGGATGATGAAAGGTAAAAATTGTTTTATTCAAAATTTAATTAACTCTGCATGGCTCTCATTTCCGGCTCAGAATTGATTGGTGCGCGGCTGGTGGGGCGAATGCCGCCATTGCCTTTGGTAGAGCTATGGCTCAAATGCACTTCCCGGATTATCAAGCGGGGTTTTGTGTTGGAGTACCGCGATTTAGAACCTCCCCGCACGGGAATCTTTGACGGATTGCGAATCGTATTAGACCCGGATGTCGATTTTGAAATGCAATGCTTTATTCTGCTGCACCTGTTTGGCCATTCGGTCCAATGGGTGGCCCCGTCGCTGGCGGAGGAATTGACCGACTTGGTCAATACCACGGACAAGGCCCGCTTTATGCGGGTGCTACACAATTATGAGTACACCGCCGCGCGCTTCGGCCTGCAACTACTGCACGAGGCGGGGGTACGGGATTTGGACCAATGGTATAGCGATTTTGTGGCGACGGATTGGCGCTACGTCGAGCGTTATTATCAGACCGATCAGATTCCTCCCTGGTCCGAATGTGTCCAAGAAAACCAACCGCTGATCGAACCACTGGAAATTCCCCCCCTGGTTCAGCGGCAGGTGGAAGTACGGTTTGCGTTTTAGCGCCCTGGCTCTCGACGATCCTGGCCGTTAAGCTCCTATAATTTGCCCCGGGAAAAGCCGCCCCTCTGCAAGCCCGCCCCCCTTTCCGATAAAATGCCGTTATCCGCCATCCCCGGAGACCGGGCAAAAAACCAAAATTCCATTTATGCCTCCGCAATATCTACTGGGAATCGATCTGGGAACCACCAACAGCGTCGTGGCTTATGCCCCGTTGGTCCCCTCGACTGAAAGTATGGCGCCGCGGATAGAGCTCTTGCCGCTGCCGCAGTTTGTCGCGCCTGGTACGGTCGAAAATCGTACCCAATTGCCGTCGTTTTTGTATTTGCCTCCTCCACCGGAACTGCAGTCCGGTCAATGGACACCGCCAGAGTCGCTAGCCATCGCCGATCCTTTCGCGCCGCACGTCGTCGGCGAGGCCGCCCGTCGTCGTAGCGCGGAGGCCCCGGAACGGACCGTGGTGGCGGCCAAAAGCTGGCTCACCCATCACAAGGTGGACCGTCGCGCGCCCATTTTGCCATGGAATTCTCCGTCCGAGATTCCCAAAGTTTCCCCGGTGGCCGCCACTCAGGCCTATTTGGCCCATTTGGCGGCGGCATGGAGGGGGGTATTTCCCACGGCTCCCCTAGCTGAGCAAAGCGTGATCCTCACGGTCCCCGCCAGCTTTGACGCCAGTGCCCGCGAACTCACGCGCGAGGCGGCCCTGGCGGCGGGTTTGCCCGCGGATTTGATTCTCTTGGAAGAACCCCAAGCGGCCGTCTATGCCTGGCTGGCCGAACAAGGTGACCACTGGCGTAAAGTGCTGCGCGTGGGGGATGTCCTTTTGGTTTGTGATGTGGGGGGTGGGACGACCGATCTGACGCTGATCGGTGTGACCGAGGCGCACGGAGAATTAGAGTTACAACGGCTGGCCGTGGGACCGCATTTATTGGTCGGCGGGGACAATATGGACCTGGCCTTGGCCCACTTTGTGGCGGAAAAATTCCGTGAAACCGGGGTCGATCTCGATCCCTGGCAGGCAATTTCACTCTGGCATTCGTGCCGCGCGGCCAAGGAAGAACTCCTTTCGGCCAACGGCCCTCCCGTCCATACCATTGCGGTGCTGGGCCGGGGGAGCCGCTTGATTGGCGGAGCCAAAACGCTGGAAGTTACGCGCGGGGAGCTTTCGGCATTGCTGGTTGAGGGTTTTTTTCCCCGCTGTGCCGCTACCGCCAAACCCCTCAAACGCCGCGGAAGCGGCTTTCAAGAAATTGGCCTCCCCTTTGAGGCGGACACCGCCATCACCCGGCATCTGGCCGCGTTTTTTCAGGCCCAGGGAACCGCCTTTCCCCGCCCTTCGCATGTCCTGTTCAATGGCGGAGTGTTCAAAGCCCAGCCCTTGCGGGGAAGATTATTGGACGTGTTGGGAGAGTGGTTTACCGACGAGGCGACCGAGGCCAAGCGCGCTCCGCCGCAAGAATTGCCTGGGCAGCGAGATTTGGATCACGCGGTGGCGCGCGGGGCTGTGTTGTACGGTTGGAGCAAACAACACGGGGGAGTGCGGATTCGCGGGGGGACGGCCCGTTCCTATTATGTGGGGATCGAAACGACCGGCTTAGCCATTCCCAGCGCGCCCCGTCCCTTGCGGGCGCTTTGTGTTGTCCCCTTTGGCATGGAAGAAGGGACCGCCCGCGGCGTTCCCTCGGGCGAGATCGGCCTTATCGTGGGAGAGCCAGCCCAGTTTCGCTTTTTTAGTTCGCTAGTGCGAAAGCAAGATCAACCGGGGGACTTGCTCTCGCGGTGGAATGAGGAAGAATTGCAAGAAACCGACTCGCTGGAGGCCACGTTGCCCGTGGCCCAGGAAAACCCCGACGATTATGTTCCCGTGACGTTTGAGTCGGTCATCACGGAGTTAGGGGTGTTTGAATTGTGGTGCGTGAGCACGCGGGATGATCGGCGGTGGAAGCTGGAATTTAATGTTCGCGAAAACGCGGAATAAGGGGCGTCGGTGAACGATTGGCAAAGAGGGCAAAATAGTGGAGAATGGGGCACACAAAGGAAATTGAAGATCGACATGCCCCAGAATATTGGTGAGATTTTAGGCCAAGTCGTTGAACGGACATTTAATTTTGTCTCGTCCGATCCCGAAATATTGGCTCAACTACGGCGGATCGCGCAGGCGTTTTTGACAGCGACGGAGGAACAGCTTGCCCCCCGGGCCAATGGCACGCCATTGGCCTCGTCGCTTGTTTCGGATCCCCTGGCGGCCTCCGCGGATGCAGCGACGTCAACGGCGGCACAATCAGCCGTGACGCAGGCCCAGGCGGGAGAAACCGCCCCTACCGACAAGGTGGGTGGCCCTTCTTTGGTGGCAAAACCTCCCGCCAATCCCCCCGTTCCCCTGGCGGAGTTGCCGGAATTGACCCTTGGCCGGTCATCCCAGACAGAACCTGCCCGCCCGGTTTATAACCAGCCCCGGGATATCGGTCCCGAACTATCCCTGATTGAGGCCCGTTGCCGTTTAAAGGCGGAAGCGGCGCGGTGGGCGTTTACCCGGCAACGACTGTTGGGGGAGGGGGCGAATTATGCGACGGATGTCGAACCCAAGAATCGCGAAATTATCGCGCGGGCCAAGGAACTACCCAACTGTTTTTTGTGGATGTGCCATTCTTCGGCCCCCGCTCCGTCCAATATGTCGATGTACGACGAGGTAGCGGGATGTTTTGAGGTGGTGGCGGATGGCTTGGCATTGGTTCAACAGTTAGAGAACGGGGGAGAAACCGACGAGGCGGCGTTGGAGTTGGCATTGGATTTATTGGCCGAGGCTCAATCGGCGTTGCGGGTGGCCATACAAGTGATTGACGGTCCCCCCGATACCGACCAGCGCGAAGTATTTCACTGGCTGCGCGGGGCCGCGACAGCTAAACAAATCTTTTTGCAAAAGTATATGCGGCTGGACGATCCGGCGGATCCGACCCGCTGGCACGACTTGCAAAATCGCATCGGCGCGATCCAGCAGCGAACCGAGCAAAGCAAATCGAGTCGCAATAACTGCAAACGGCTGTTGGGCAAGGTCCGTTATAAGGCGGGTCAAATCCTCAAAAATCCAGCGCAAGCCGCCAAGGAGTGGGAATCGTTGATCGCCACAATCTGCGAGCTGATCCAGGGGGGCTTGGCCCCCAGTAATCGCGACTTGCGGGAATTATTGTTGCCGATTATCGACGAATTGCCCGAAATGGAGACGTACCCCGAGGAACTCTCCCGGGTCCTGGCGGAGATCGACCGCTTTTTGGCGGTTACCCCCCCGCCCGAAACCAGCTCGCCCACCAAACAATCGCCGGAAGTCCAGGAAGTTTCCAGGTTGCTCCAGGGCAAATCGCTGGTACTGATTGGCGGGGATAAACGGCAGGGGGCCTATCAGGCATTGCGGGATGATTTTGGCCTGCGGGAGTTGTTTTGGATCGAGACCCGCGCCCACGAATCGCACGAAAATTTTGAGCCGTACGTCGCCCGGCCCGACGTGGCGGCGGTGCTCTTGGCGATTCGCTGGTCCAGCCATTCCTACGGCGAAGTCAAAAGCTTTTGCGATGATTATGACAAACCGTTGATTCGACTTCCGGCCGGCTACAATACCAATCAGGTTGCCGCGCAAATCATGCAGCAGGCCAGTGGACGCCTGCAATAGCAGCGATTTGCGAATTTGGTAAATTTTAACGCTTGGCGAAACCGCGCCAGCTATAAAAGCCACTTGGCTCGCCCCCTGTTTTGCGGTTATCCGGGGCACCTTGACGGTCTTAACGGCTATCCGGACTCTGCCTCCCCTGGCGCCGCCGCCACCTCGTGGTTTGTGTCAATGCCACCCCCGCGGCGCGACGAAACTGACTTGTGACAGGGTGCTGGCCGCTGTTGGGCGGTCCCGTGCAAACTCTGGCTTGAACGACTGTCACTCACGGATGAGCCATGACAGCCCCCCGCTGGACCAAAATCGGTTTGTTACCGCCGCTGTGCGGTGGACTGCTGTGGTGCGTGGGCTGTGGTGAAGTTCCCCTGGGGGAAACCACGGCGTCTCCCGCCACGCCTGATCAGCCAGCCGTGTATGCAACCACGGAGGCCCCGGTCACGGTCGATGCGGGTTTGCGGGACTTTCTCGACCAGCGTAATCGAGACTTGGCGGGGCATGCAGTGGCGCGGTCCTCTGGCAGGACGATGGTCAGTTTGGCCCCTACTGAATCCGCGACCGACGACCAAAGCGCGTTACAGCTTTTTTCCCCGGATAAGACGCGGTCCCCTGCGGAAGCGTCAAAATCCCCCGGCCCGGCCAGCACCGACGCAACACCCCCCGCCGCACAGTCGGTCATTTTACCCGGTCCCGCGGAATTATCCCCAACGCCGGACCTGACCAAAAAAGGCCTCTCCCGCGAGTCAAATTACCCCCGCATAGCCTGGGGGAATCCCCGTGCGGCGGAAAAAACCCTGGCATCAACCACCATGTCGGATGAGGCCGCTAGCGGAGCAAGCCTAGGTCCAACTCTGACGGAACTACCGGACAAGACATCCAGCCTGGCCGATCCGACGGGACGTTTTGCCGCCGCGTTTGCCACCCAACCCCGTGCGGAACTGTCGGGGGTGGGAACCGCCGAAGAGCAAAAGCTGGCCATCCCCAGCGTGCCGCGCCCTGAATTGCAATCCGCCGTATTGACCGCGCAGGGACATTTGCGCCGCGGAGCGCAACTGGCTGAACGCGGAGCGTACTATAGCGCTCAGCAAGAATTCCTAACCGCGTTGACCATCACGGCCGGGGCCTTGGACGCGCAGCAACGGACGGACGCCCATCAGCGGGCGTTACGGGCGGGCTTGCTGGCCTTGGACGAAGCGCGGGATTTGGCTCCCGGCGAAACGCTCCCGACCGGTCTGGCGGATACCTGCGCCGGTCACCAGACAAAATTGCTTCCCGCCACGGAATTAGCCGCCATTCCCCGCGCGCAGCTCTGGCAGATGTACCTGGATTTTGCCCAGACGCAATTAGGCCTGGCGGGCGGAGATCTCTTGCCCGCGGCGGATGCGCTCTTTGGACTGGGAAAAGTTCAACTGTTGCAGCAAGCGACCCTCCCCACCCCCTCGGCTGCAAACATTGCCAAGGCGACCGTCTATTTTCGCACCGCGCTCGTCATCGAACCGCGACACGCCATGGCCGCCAACGAATTGGGCGTGCTCCTGGCCCGGCAGGGAAATCTGGCCCAGGCCAAGCGGGCCTTGCAAACCAGCGCCTCTATCACTGCGCATCCCCTGACCTGGAAAAATCTGGCTTTGGTGCATAAAAGCCTGGGGGAGACCCAACTAGCGCAATTGGCGGAACGAGAGAGCAAAATTTCCGCCGCCCGCTGGCGGCAATATCCGGATCAGGCCAATCAACTGGCCAATGGAGGCGTGCGGGTGGTGGATCAGCAGACATTTGCCCGCGCGGCACCGCTTAACTATGACGTAAATACGCAACCTTATCCCACCACGGTCATCGCCAATCAACCCGGTCAGCCGGCCTTTTCGCGGACCACCCCGGCCCCCCGCGGTCCCGTTCCACAGGCGAACGCTGGCTGGGGGACCAACGCGATCAAGCGTTAATTACGCTTAGCCTCGCACCGTTAATACCGTCACAGCCCCAGACAACAATTCCTCCCCCACGATTATTCCGCAGGTCGCTATCTGATGCACGCCCCGTCCACCATGTTGCGAAACTGTGTCCTTTACGGAGCGGGCTGCGCCCTTTTAGGCTGCCTGGGCTGGGGAGTCGTGGCGCTATATGCCCAGCAAAACTATACCAGGCAAAATGGCGCGGGTCCGTTGGATGGGGCGGTATATCAGTTGAACAAATCTGACGGCCCGGTGGCGATTCGTTCGCGGGGGGACATTTTCCGCGTCGTTCCGTGCCAGTATCTTTCACCGGCCAATCCCGCGCCGGTTTGCGGCATCGACTGCGCGGCCAATGGCGCGTGCGGTACGTGCCAGACGGGACCTTGTCCCCAGACGCAATGGGGAAAAACCAGCGGATTTACCTGGAAGGATATGCGGCCAATCCCCTTTCAAATTTATGGCCAGGGGGAATACGTGGGGCACGAGCGCACCGCGCATGTCGCCCAATATCGGTTGCGGGTGGATGATCAACTGGCCTGCCTGTACCGACTGACGCGGGAAGAGACCAAGGAACCGTACTTGATCAATGTGGGGGACGAGCTAAAAATCGAATCGTTATCCGACCCCAAATTGGATCGTAATCTGCTGGTCCAGCCCGATGGCACCGTAACGGTGATCCTGCTGGGCCAGGTGCGGGCGACGGGTCTGACCGTGGCGAAACTGCGGGAAAAATTTGAGGATTTGTACAAACAGTATTACAAAGTGCCGGGAATCACGGTCACGCCGCTGCGGGTCAACACCAAATTAGAAGATTTGCGCAATGTGGTGGACAATCGCAACGGCGTGGTGGGGGGGCAATCGGTCCTGGTGCGGGTCAATCCTGAGGGAACCATTGGCCTGCCGGCGATCGGGTCGGTCCTGGCCCAGGGCCTGACGCTGGAAGAACTTAAGCGCGAGATCGATTTGCGATATTCGGCCATGATCAAGGGGATCGAGGTCACCCCCGTCTTGCAACAACGCGCGCCGCGGTATGTGTATGTGCTGGGGGAGGTGCGTAATCCGGGGCGTTACACGCTGGAGGGGCCGACGACGGTAATGCAAACCCTGGCCCTGGCGGGGGGACAAAATGTGGGGGCGAATTTGCGGCAGGTGGTGATTTTTCGACGGGGTGATGACTGGCGGTTGCTGGCCACGATGGTCAATCTGCAAAACGCCGCGCTGCTCGCGCGCGAACCTTGCCCGGCGGGAGAGCTGTGGATTAGCGATTCGGACGTGGTGCTAGTCCCCAAGGGGCCGCTGCTGTTGACGGATGATTATATCAATCTGGTCTTTACACGCGGAATTTACGGCGTGGTTCCCTTCAGCACCAATTACGCATTTAACGTGGCGGGATTCTAGAGCGCGTTTAATTTATCCGCGGCGTCATGCGCCGAGCGACCTCCTTGCCAGGACACTCCGCCAGTGGGTAAAATCGGCGGCGGGTGGCGCTTCTTGTAGAGAGCGCCTGGCGCGGCGGTTCTCTCTTTTTTTGACACACTCGCTATGGAACGCACATTTATTTTGTTCAAACCCGACTGCGTGCAACGACGACTGGTGGGGCGCGTGTTGGGCCGCTTTGAGGATAAAGGCCTGAACGTCATCGCGCTCAAACTCCTACGGGTCACGCCCGACCTGGCCAAGCAACATTACGCCGAGCATGTGCAAAAGCCGTTTTATCCCGCGCTCGAAAAGTTTATCACCGCCAGTCCGGTGATCGCGGCGGTGCTCGAGGGGTTGGAGGCGATACGCGTGGTGCGGGAGATGCTGGGGGCGACCAACGGACTCAAAGCCGCGGCTGGCACGATTCGCGGCGACTTTAGCAGCAGCCGGCAAATGAACCTTGTCCACGCCAGCGACGGACCAGAGGCCGCCGCCCGCGAGATCGGGCTCTATTTTCAACCGGCGGAGCTGATCAGCTACACGGGCACCATCACCCCCTGGCTCCGCGCCGACGACGAAGGCTAAGGCAAGCGACACCAAGGGATTGATCACGGATCAGTGGAGTGCAATTACTGTCACAGGAACTTGCAAAAGAAGCGGGCCGGATACGAGGCTTTCACTCCGCTTCCCCCGCTGCCTGCTGTTCAAATGCAACAGCCAGATTTTACAAAAGTTAACGAAGGGAGCGAAGTGTTACTCAACCTCTTCTTCGTTCCCTTCGGTTCCATTTTTAGAAATAAAGAGAAGCCTGAAATACTTTTTAACAGGAGTTAGCAGAGGAAACGGAGGAAATTCAATTCAGAGTTTAATCCGAGACTCTGCTTCCTCGCTGCCTCCTGTTAAAAAAACAACAGCTAGGTATTACAAAAGTTAACGAAGTTGTGGACAGCTCTCTAACTGCTTCTTCAATCCCTTCGTTTCCTCTTGTTCAAAATTGAACAGTCGCGTATTTCAACATTCTGATCCATGTATACGCACACAATCCTCGTCATCTGAGTTCCTGTCTTTCGACATTCCTCGATTTCCGTGTTTCATCAATCCCGTTGACTTAGGGCACCGCCGCGGTGCCGTTAAGCAGGGTATTCGGGTCCAGGCCGTCGATAAAGCTGGCCAACGCCCGCGATCGCTGGGGCTGTTGTAGTTTGCGGACCGCCTTGGATTCGATCTGCCGCACCCGCTCCCGCGTCACCGAAAATATCTGCCCGACTTCTTCCAGCGTGTAGGCGTAGCCGTCCACTAGGCCGTACCGCAACCGCAGGATTTCCCTCTCGCGATAATTCAATTGCTCCAGCACTTCGCCGATACGCTCCTTTAGCGATTGACGGTGCACATCGTACAGTGGATCGTCCTTGCGGTGGTCCTCGATAAATTCCCCAAAGAAGTTGTCGTCATGGTCTCCCACCGATTGGTCCAGCGATAACGGCTGGCGGGTCATCTTGAGGATGCAGCGGGTGTCGTCCAGGCTCAATCCCGCCGCCGCGGCCGTTTCCTCCAGGCTGGCCTCCCGGCCCGTTACCTGCAAGATGTCCCGTTGGGCGTTGCGGACGCGGCTCATGCTGTCAATCATGTGCACCGGCAAGCGAATCGTCCGGCTTTGATCGGCAATCGCCCGCGTAATGGCCTGGCGTATCCACCAGGTCGCATAGGTGCTGAATTTATATCCGCGGGCATGTTCAAATTTATCCACCGCGCGCATCAGGCCGGTGTTTCCCTCTTGGATCAGGTCGAGGAACGACATCCCGCGGTTGCGGTACTTTTTGGCGATGCTGACCACCAATCGCAAATTCCCCGCCGATAGCACGCGCTTGGCGGCATCGTATTGCTGTTGGAAATCGCTCGTTTTCTTGATCCGGCGAGCCAGGGTGCTGGGGCTTTCCAGCGTGAGGATCATCAATTGCCGCAGCTCGGCCCGCAGTTCGCCAACATTCAGCGGTTGCTCCTTGGCGGGAAGCTGAATCTGTTGCAACAGCCACGACATCCGCTGCGACAGTTCTTGCAGCTTTTCCCACAGCGGCTGCAATCGGCTGTAACGCAGGTTCATCTCCTCAATCAGGCGGACCGCCTTGTAACGGCGGCGGATGAGTTGCTTCCAGGCGGCGCGGCGCCGGGTTTTGGTGTGGGTGCGGCTAATGGCCACCGCAAAGTCGGCTTTGTTGGATTTTAACAAATGCTCTAGCGTGTGTAGGTTGGGCGTTAGTCGCTTGAGGATGTTTTTCTTTTCCGCGGTGGCTGTGACCGAAACTTCTATCGTGCGGTCGAGGCGCAGCTTGCCCGCGTGGACTTTTTGCAGCAGGGCCACGGCTCCTTGCAGCAAAAAGTCGCTGGCCAGCATCGTCTGGCGAAAGCGAATCCGCGTCCATTCGATCTGCTTGGCGGCGACTACTTCCTCCGCCCGGTTTAGCAGTGAAATCTCGCCCATTTGCATCAGATAAATCCGCACCGGATCATCGATGTGGTCATCCTCGCCCGTATGTAAAAGGGCGTGTATGGCGTCATCATCCTCTTCGTCCAGTTCGGCGACCGTTGGTTCCGCAATCCCGGCTAGGGGGCTTTCCGGAGTGGTTTCATCATCGCGCCAGGGAAGGGTGTTTTCTTCAAATTCGTCGCCACCGACGACATCCAACACTTCCTCCATCTCGAGCGCGCGGGGCATAGGCGTAATTCCTGGGGTTTTGCGGGGGGTGCGGGGGGCTGCCGGTGTGGGACGGTGCGGGGCATTGCGGCGGGTGGCGGCGGGTCGAGAACGGGATCGTGACAAGCGTAACTCCTTCGCGGAAAAAGCCCAGCCGATCACAGCGGCAATAGCCAACGATACGCTGGCAATGAAAAGCAGCCCCTGTGCCAAGCGGTCCGGAATTTCCAGCGCCTTGCCCTAAAGACAATCCAGAAAAGATGTTGCGAGAAATTTTCTTAGCCTGGCGGCCGCTGTCCCGTTAGCTCGCTTGGGGAGAAAAAGCCACATTCCCGCCAGAATGTGGCAAAACCAAAACATCTCTTGATCATGCCGACGGGCCGTTAAATCGGCCAATATCCCGTCCCCGCCTTATTCCTTACGTCGCTTTTTAGCGGTTGGTTTGGCAGATTTCCGGCGGGAAGAAGAGGGAGCCGTTTCCGCCGCGACCTGGGCCGCCGCTTCGGCCGCGGCTTCACTTGCCAGGATCGGCGCGCTCTCGGGGGGAACAATCAGGACGCTTTTATCAGCAACCAGTTCATCCTCGGCCTCGTCGATCAAACGGCCCATTTCGTCGTATTTGGCATCGGCCTGCACGGTCTTTTTCTTGGCCACGTCCAGCAGATGCTCGTATAGCGAATTGCGGTCGGTGGCGTTGATTTCACTGACGGCGTCGGCCACTTCGCCCAAATAACGTAAAAAGATATTGCGCCGCTCACCTTCCTGCTTTACCCGCAGGCGGCGGCGCATAAACAGGCCCAGCTTGCGGCCGATGGTCTGAATCGCCAGGCGGATTTCTTTTTGAATTTCCTGGTAACCGGCGACCGCTTCTTTGCTTTCGCTGGTAAAGGGGACCCACACGCTGGCCATGTGCACCATCAGGGTAACCGGCCCATTAGGCAGGCTATTGCGCGATTGGGTCAGACCGTAGGCGCGCCAGTTATTTTGCATCACGGTTTGGGTGATGGCGCAGGCCGCGTGCTGAAATTGCAGCGGCACGCGATTGGCATAGCGCAGGACATTCATGGATTGTCCCTCGTCCAGATTGACGCTATGCATGGCGGCGTGGAGTTGCTGGATTTCGGCTTTGGTCAATTTGCCCGGGGATTGGCGCGTTCCCAGGCCTGATTCGGCTAGGATTTTATCCGCCGCGTCGCTTCCCAGTCCCGCAAAAGTGCTGGTCAAAAATTGCCGCAGGGTGCGGGCGTCGCTTTGGCCGATCAGTTCGGTCAGCATTTCCAGGGTGACGCGCTGCGCCACGGGAGTTCCGCCAAACGCCAACGCCGCCTCGATTAAAAAAGGATTCCCGCGGTAAACGGCCGGAGGCCGCGTTACCGCGGCGTAAAATTCCCCCGGGACCACCTGATGCAACCCCTTGAGCAACAGCTCTTCGCCAATCGGGGAAATGCAATCCGTGGCGGGGGCGGGCAGCTTGGCCTCCTGTAGCGCATGAAACAGTTTTTCCGCGTCCCCCCGGCCGACTTTGCCCGGATTGGTCCGGGTGCTTAGTTTGGCCACTTCGCAAATTTTGCGGGCCGCTCCCGAACTGACCCGCGAGAACGAACTGGTTAAAAAACCGCTTAGGGTGGATTCCTTGGTGTCGTTGAGCATCACAATCAAGCGGCCTAGTTCGATGCCATAGGGGTGTGGCTTGATCTCCTTAGGCTCGGCGGGAAGGTGCTCGGTCGAGCGTTCAAACAGCCGCTCGTTCCCTTCGGGATCTTTAAAGTGCAGCCGCACGTGCGGATTGGCGATGGCTGTTTGCTCCAGGTATTCATCGATACTCCCGCGTCCCCGCTGGTATTTCCCCTCTAATTCGATCGTCACCCGCGTCCCGTGCTCGATTTCTTGTCCCAGTTCGTTGACGCTTTCCCACTCGATGCCGTGCTTGGCCAACATTTCGGCCATTTTTGGTCCTGCCGGTATATCGACCCCTTCCCCCTTGCCATTCAATATTTCCGGCACGTTAAGTTTGGTATCGATTTGAATTTCGTAGTAATGCGCGGGTTGCTTTTTGGAGATTTTAGAAATGATTTTGACCGGTTTGCCCGTGGTCAACACACCGTACATGCCCGCCGCGCTAATGCCGATCCCCTGCTGACCGCGGCTCATGCGCAAACGGTGAAATTTTGATCCATACAACAACTTGCCAAAAATCAGCGGTATCTGTTTTTTTACAATCCCCGGTCCGTTGTCCTGCACGCCAATCTTAAACCGCGTGGGCCCGGTTTGCTCCAAGTGCACCCAAACTTCGGGCAAGAGGCCCGCTTCTTCGCAGGCGTCCAAAGAGTTATCCACGGCTTCTTTGACCGTGGTGAGCAGGGCCTTGCGCGCATTATCAAAACCTAACAAATGCCGATTTTTGGCAAAAAATTCACTGACTGAAATATCCCGCTGGGCGGCCGCCATCGACTGCGCGGTGGCCCGGCGGGTCTTGCCCTTGACGGGGGAATCCGCCGTTTGCTCCCGTGTCGCCGATTCCGTGCCAGCATGCCCATTGGTCGAGGGGCGCGCGGCCGCCTCTAAAACTGGTTCTCGGGGGGCCTTTCCATTATTGGTGGAACTGGATTTTTTGGATTTGCTCGTCGCTGTCTGTTTCAAGTTGTCGCTCTCCCTTGCAGTAACAGTCACAGGGTCGTCTCCCTGTAACATCCATATAATAAATGGCAATTCTCCCTGCCGGTCCCTCCATCTTTTAACTCCAGCAGGTCCTCCCGAACGTAAATTTAGGAAATCAGTGTCAATTATAACGATTGCTATTAAGCTTACCCAGGTGAGCTGGGAAGGGAATAAGTTGACGGAAAAGATGTGAATTTTGCAATATCTGGATCAAGATTTGATTTTGATTACGTTTTTTTCCATTTGGTTGGCAGTGCAATTACCCAGAAAACTTGGACATATATCGTGGAATTGCAAAACCGCATTTCTTGGAATTTTAAGTTATTTTAGCGCAGCCTAATTGTTGCTCTGTTGGATTATTATGTCTAGAATCAAAAATACACGGTGAGAGCTTTTTTGAGGGTGAAGGGTAGAAAAATAAGTTTGACGAAAGCCTGCGCAGTAACTCTATACCTAGCTTGTCTTTGAGTTATTTTGCCCCAGGTTGTGGCACTCCTTTGCAATCATTGCGTAAGGCTGTTCCCAGGTTATGGGCTTTCGCCAATGCTAGTGAATTGTCAGCGCCGGTGATGGTCAATGCCGGCTATTTGAACGTTGTCTCTGATTGGCCTGGATGGCGATCAGAGGGGGGCTTCTCCGTTGGTTCCATAGGGCCGGTGATACGTTTCTTATTTGTTGATTGAATCGCGATCACGCCTGAAAACCACCAGGGACAGGGCCGTTGCTGGAAAGGCAAAGAGCGATCCTTCACCAGATTCGAGGTTGTAAGCGGGTGCGGGGCAAGGTTTGCGTAAGGGGTTTTTGTCCTAACTTTTCCCTGTTTGTACACATGCGACTTTGCCCCTTTCCGAGGTATTTGGCACTTCTTTGTGCTAGCTGCCTGATTTTTGGCGCGGTTTTGACTACCCACCCTCCCGCGCTAGCCGATTATCGCGACGATATCGGATACACCGCCCTGAGCTCGGTCTTGGGTGCGAATTTGCCGACGGGCGCCGGCGTTCCCGTGGCCCAGGTTGAGGCGGAAGAACTCGCGCTGCAATACGCGCCCAACACAACCGATCCTAATTTTGCTGGAAAGAACTTTGCCCTGCGGAGCGGGGTGGGGGCGGCTTCTAACCATGCCACGACGGTCGGCGCGTTTTCATATGGTTTGGCCTTGGGCATAGCGGACGGGGCTACACAGATAGAGGTGTACAGCGCGGGGGGATGGTTGGGAAGCGATTTTTTGCGATATACAAACTCCCTGGCCAATCCACTAAGTTCCCCCCAGGTCAGCCGCGTTACCAATCATAGCTGGTTGTTTACGCTCAATGGTTCCTCCAATAACACCCTGGATATCCTGATGCGGGCCGATTGGGTGGCAAATCAGGATGACAATTTGCAGATTGCCGGCGTCAATAACGCCGCCACGCAGTTTGGCGGGGATAACTCCAACCCGTTGATGATGTCCGCCATGAACAGCATTACCGTCGGGCGGACGGATGGGTTTCATTCCGTGGGATCAGCCACGGTGGGGAACGGCACACTCTATGCCACCAGCCACAACCGTCCGGACGTGGTGGTCCCGACCAGCGCGACCAGTTGGTCCACACCCGTGGTCAGCTCGGCGGCGGCGATGCTGATTCAGGCCTCGCAGGCCAATCCTGGCTGGTCGTTGACGCAATACAATTCTCCCCGCACGCTACAAGTTATTCGCGGGGCGGATACCAGCGAAGTAATCAAAGCCCTGATCCTGGCTGGCGCGGATCGCCGCGTGACAAATACCGATGGCACCTTTATCAATGATTACCGCGCGGCGGCCGCCAATCAATCCACCAATGGCCTGGACAAACGTTATGGGGCGGGACAGTTGAATATTCGCAACAGCTACACCATGCAGTCCTTTGGCGAACAAAATAGCCAGCAAGACGCCGTGGTGGTCGCGGACATCCTTCCCGCGGGTTTTGACTATGACCAGGCGTTTGGTCCGCAGGGGCTGGGAGGCCAAAGGACGGGAACCTATGAGTTTAACGCCGCCTGGACGGGCCAGGCTTTTACCGCGTCATTGGCGTGGAATGTGGACATCGATATTATTCGGGTGCGGCAGGCCCAATACAGCCAAGCGGCGCGGTTATACGACTTGAATCTGAGCTTGTATGACATCACCGGGGGAGGGAACACGCTGGTGCAGTCCTCGGCCAGCACGACGGAAAATTCGGAAAACTTGGCGACAACGCTCGTCGCTGGCAGGCGCTATCGGTTGGAAGTTTCGACCCCCAGCGTGACCGATTTTTCCTGGCAATACGGCCTGGCCTGGAATGGCATGTCAAATATGGTCTGGACCAGCGCGATTAATAATGTGTGGGACGTAAATGGCACCTCTAACTGGCAGCGGGGGACCACCGCCAACAAATTCCTGACCGATGACCAGGTGGTATTTACGGATTTGGCGCTCCTGACCAATGTGCAAATAGCCGCACCGGTATCGCCGGGATTAGTGACCTTTGCCAACGCCACCAAAACCTACGTTATCAGCGGCGCGGCGATCACCGGCACGACCAGCCTGATTAAGACAGACGCCGCGGTGGTCGCCCTGCAAAATATCAACTCTTACACCGGCGGCACCACCATCAACGGTGGCAGCATCCGCCTGGATGTGACGGAGGCCCTTCCCAGCGGCCGCAATGTTAGCATCAACGCTCCGGGGACGCTGAATCTAAATAATTTTAACCAAACCCTGGGGGGGATCACCGGAAACGGAACCATCCAACTGGGAAGTGGCAATCTGACGGTCGGCTCTAACAACGCCTCGGCGGTTTTTAGCGGCGGAATCTTTGGCACAGGCAACCTGACCAAGCTGGGCCTGGGGGATATTTCGCTCGGGGGAATGAGCAATTACGGAGGCACCACCACCATTAACGCGGGACAGCTCAGCGTCAGCGTCAATTCCGCCTTGGGGGCGACGTCCGGCGGCACCGTGGTCAACAACGGGGCTTCTTTGCGCCTGATCAATAACGTGAACTATACCACTCCCGAGCCGCTGACCCTGAATGGCGAGGGGCATAGCGCCTGGGGCGCGTTGGAAGTTCCCAACGGCACGCCCACCTGGGGGGGACCGGTGACCGTGGCGACTAACAGCACGATTATGTCCAACGGCACGCTGACGTTTAGCGGTCCGGTGACGATTCAGCCAGCGATCGCGTTGTCAAAGAACGGCGGCGGCGGGCTGCGTCTGACCGGGAATATCAACTATAACGCCGGTAGTTTGGTGCGGATGTTAGCGGGAACGCTAGAATTAGCGCCGGCCGCCGGCAGCGTGATATCGCTCAATCCCGCGCTTCCCGCCTATGTGATTGGCGCGGGGACCACGGTGCGGATTGATGGCACATTTAATGATCCGCTGTCGGACGATGTAAATCCCGCGCTTGCCGCGGAGTTATTGAGCGCCTCGGCGAATTTGCAGATTCTGGCGGGGAATATTCGCAGCAGCCGCATCTTTGGCACGGGAACGGTTACCGTCAATCCCGGAGCGACCTTGACCGCGGGATATGTCCGCCAAAACGGGTTAAATTTGCAGTCAGGAGCGCGATTGACGATTCCAGTTAACGGCGGGGCGGGGGGGCTGTCGGTCTTAAACAACACCGCGGCGGGAACGCCCGCATTGACCATGACGGGGTCGTCCTTTTGGGATCTTAACGACAACGACGCGATCATCTATTATTCCGGCGGCACGGCGGACCCCAATCCCCTGCCGACCATAACCAGTTATGTGAACAACTTTTTTAACAACACACCCGGCGTCCCCAGGATTGGCAGTAGTAGTCTGACGGATTCGGGGGGCGCGCGCATCCTGATTGCCGTGGATAACATGCAGACCCAGTTTGGTAATGTGGGGAATCCCTTTTATGACCAGACCCTGGGAAACTCGAACTTGGGCACGGGCTTTAACCAAGTAATTTTGCGTTACACCTATCCCGGCGACTATAACTTGGATGGCAAGGTGGACGGGGCCGATTACCTGGTGGTCGATACCAATCTCGGCAGCCAGACAGCCGGCGGAATGGCGGGGTACATTTTAGGCGATGGCGATTTCAACGGCGTGGTGGAACCCGCCGATTATCTGTTTATTGATTCGTTCATCGGTTCGGGGGTGGCCAACCCCCTGGGAGGCGGGCTGGCGGAGGAGGGCTTCGCGCGCCCCCTGGCCATCACGGCAATCCCTGAACCCTCCGCCTGGATTGCTTTCTTTACCGCTGGTACGTTAGGCTGGGGGGCGTTGGTTGGGCGTAAATTGCGTCAGTGGATGATTCGTCGCGCATGACCGGCGAAGCTTTCGCGGGTTATTTATGGGTATTTTGGTTGAAGGCTACCGCGAGATGCGCGACTTTCCTCTTATCGCGGTGGATATTGGCAATTCGCGCAGTAAATTCGCGCTGTTTGAAGAGGCTGCAACGCCCTTGCCAGTCCCCGTGCGGATGCTGGAACTTCCTTCGCGCGAATGGGACGAAACCCAGCTTTTGAGCTGGTTGGGCCACAGCCCCGCTTCTTGCCGCTGGGAAGTTGCCAGCGTCAACCGTCCCGCCACCGAGAGTCTTTTCCGCTGGCTGCAAAGTCAATTTTCCGAGGAAACCTCCTCAAATCCGGTGGCCCTCTCTTTAGAAAAAGGGGACATCCCCGCGCGGGCTAGCTCGGCAACCCATGCTCCCCACTTGCGTTTGTTGAGTCATCAAGATTTGCCCCTGGTGGTTGCGGTGGAGCATCCCGAGAGGGTGGGGATTGATCGGTTGTTGGGGGGGGTCGGGGCCAACCGCTTACGCCCCGCTAACATGCCAGCGATTGTGATTGACCTGGGCACGGCGTTGACGATCGATTATGTCGATGCGGGGGGCGCGTTCCAGGGGGGGGCGATTTTACCCGGCATTGGCATGTCCGCCCGCGCGTTGCATGATTTTACCGATCTCTTGCCGTTGGTCCCGTTACGCGAGTTGGCCGCGCCCCCCGGTCCCTTGGGCAAATCCACGATCGCCGCGCTGCGCTCAGGATTGTATTGGGGGGCAATTGGCGGCATGAAAGAAGTCATCGCGCAGCTATCGGCCGCGACCGGTACGCAACCGCAAATCTTCCTGACGGGGGGGGCCGCCCCCGCCGTGGCCGCCTCCCTGCATCCGGCGGCTATTCATGTGCCGCATCTTATCTTGGGGGCGATAGCGTCGCTTCCCGCGGGTTAATATGAAGTATCTCAGCAACCCATTCCAAAAGGATTTATCCTTAGGCGGCTGTGGGGGACTGTTTTGCTAACAAATTTTTGATCAATTCCCGCTGCCGCACTTCGTCCCCCTGGTGGTATCCCTGCCATACTCCCCGAATGACGCCCTGTTGATCGACAATGATCGTCGTGGGATAGCCAGTAAATAGCTCCGCCCGGGCAAGGGCCGCGCGTGCCTGGCCGATAGGATCCCACCAGGTGGGGTGGGTCACTTGCTGATCAGACAAAAATTCCTCGGTCTCGGCGGTTAAATCCGCCTGATCCTCTGGTCCCAACGAACCGCCGCAACTCACAGAAACATATAAAAAATCCGGGCGATCACGAAATTCCTTATCTATCGCCGCCAAATGGGGAAATTCGGTCCGGCAGGGGGGGCACCAAGTCCCCCAAAAGTTCAGCAACGCCACCCGCTGTTTTAGATCGGCCGTGGAAAGAGTCCCCCCCTTGCCTGTTAATGGCTGTAATGTGATTTCCGGCAAGGGCGTGCCTACCGCGGCGTGATTTGTACCCGTGGTCCCCGAACGCTCCCGCCATCGCCACGCCGTGATCAAAATGGCCACACCCGCCAGAATGATAAGGGTTAAGCGTAAAATGGGTGTGGTAAATGCTGGTTGGGACATGGGAATTGATCATGGAGGGTGAAAACACAAGAAATTGTAGCGTCAGACATAAAAAATAATGCTACTGCGGGGCCAAAACCGGAAAAATTGTCTGTCAGCAGGGGAAATAATTCCGTTTTGAGCGTAGAATAAGAAAAAATGTTTGTGAAATATTTCACAATTTTGCAACTTGGTGATACGAATGGGGTAGATATTTACATGAAACCTGGATGTGTTGCTGCGGGGAATCATTCTTAAATTAATTTTTTCGTTTCGTTGAGAGCGGCTGGGAGAGCCAAAAAACCATGTTTTCCGATTGGTCCCCCTTAGTGAATACGCCCCCCGCGCCGTCCGCCTCCCCGGAATTTGCCGAACGCGGAACGCTGCTCCATTTGGATGATGTGGGCCGGACATTTCAGATGGGGGAAGTCGCGGTAAATGTCCTGCGAAATATTAATCTCGCGATCCATCATGGAGAGCTGATGGTCATGGTGGGCCCATCCGGGTCGGGCAAGACAACCATGTTGAATATTATTGGCGGATTGGATAGCCCCACCGCGGGGCGGGTTTGGTACCGGGAGCGCGACCTTAGCCAGGCGACCGCGGCTGAACTGACGCGTTACCGCCGCCAGACCGTGGGCTTTGTGTTTCAGTTTTATAATCTTATTCCCAACCTGACCGCGCGGGAAAATGTGCTGGTCTCGACCGAGATTAGCTCCAATCCGCTGGACGTCGATCAAGTGCTGGAGTTGGTCGGTTTGGCAGACCGCAAGCATCATTTTCCTTCCCAGCTTTCCGGCGGAGAGCAACAACGCGTGGCCATCGCGCGGGCCTTGGCCAAAAATCCCGAATTGGTCCTGTGCGACGAACCGACCGGGGCGCTCGACTTTGAAACCGGCAAAAAAGTCTTGCGGTTGTTGGTGGACCTCAAGCAACAACTGCAAAAGACCATCATCATCATCACCCACAATGCGCCGATCGCCGACATCGCCGATAGCGTCGTCAAACTGCGCAGCGGCGAAATCGTGGAACAGCACGCCAACACCCGGCCCAAGCCCCCCGAAGAGGTGGAGTGGTGACGATTCAATTACAAATCGAATTAACAATGATTCCAAGGCCATACTATTAAGATTGTTTGACGCCCATGAGTGTTTTAAATCGCAAACTGTTGCGGGAATTTTGGCAGAGCAAAGGGATGCTCTTGGCCATTACCGCGCTGATTGCGGTGGGGGTCATGGGTTATATTTATATGAAGTCGGCGTACCAGAATTTGCTGTATGCCCAGCGGGAATATTACGCGCTGTGCCGGATGGCGGATTTTTGGATCGATCTAAAAAAAGCTCCCGTGGCCGAGATCGAGCCGCTGGGCCAGATTGCCGGTGTGAGCGAGCTGCGTCCCCGGATTGCCAATTTTGCCACGGTGGACATCGCCACCTCGCTCGAACCGGTAAATGCCTATGTGGTGTCGTTGCCCGACCAGCGGCAACCCGTCATTAACGATGTGGTGCTCAAACGCGGCAGCTATTTTACCGACGAGCGCCGCAATGAAGTCCTGGTCACTGAATCCTTTGCCAAAAAGCACAAGCTGTACCCCGGCATGTGGCTCAGTTTAATCCTGAATAATCGCCGCGAGGAATTATTTATCGTGGGGACGGCGATTTCCAGTGAATTTGTCTATCTCGTCAGTCCCGGCTCGATCATCCCCGACCCCCAGCGGTTTGGCGTGTTTTATGTCAAGCACAGTTACGCCGAAGAGGTCTTTGGCATGGAGGGGGCCGCCAATCAGCTTCTTGGCCGGTTGACCCCCGCCAACCGCGCGCGACCGGAAAATGTGTTGGCGCAGCTAGAGCGGCGGCTGGAAAGTTACGGAGTGCTGCAAAAAACACCGCTGGCGGACCAACCCTCGAACCGCTTTCTCAGCGATGAAATACGCGGCATCGGGGTCTTTTCCACGATCATGCCCAGCATGTTTTTGGTCGTGGGGGCGCTGGTGCTGTATGTGCTGATGACGCGGCTGATCGACCAGCAGCGGATTATCATTGGCACGCTCAAGGCGGTGGGCTACAGCGATGGGCAATTGTTTGTCCATTATTCGCTCTTTGGGGCGGTGATCGGGGTGGCGGGGGGAGTGGTGGGGGGGTTGGCCGGGTATTTGTTGTCGGTCTTGGTGACCGAAATGTACAAAACACTGTTTGAGTTTCCCAATTTGACGAATCGGCTGGATTGGCAGTTATATGCCACGGGGGGCGCGATCAGCCTGGGGTGCGCGCTGTTTGGCGCGGGGCAAGGTGCCTGGGCGGCGATTCGCCTGCGCCCCGCCGAGGCGATGCGCGCCCGTCCCCCCAAACAAGGGGGCAAAATCCTGTTGGAGCGGTGGACCTGGTTGTGGTCGCGGCTAAGCTTTGGCTGGCGAATGTCCCTGCGTAATATATTTCGCCAAAAGACCCGCTCTGGCGTAACGATCTTTGCCGCGATGATGGGGGCCGCGCTGACCTTTACGGGATTTACCCTGCAGTATTGCTTGCGCTATTTGATTGATTTTCAATTTGAAAAAATCATGCGCAGCGACATCGATCTAAGCTTTAAGGAAGAGCGGGACGGGAGCGCGCTGGACGAGGCGCGGCAACTGCCGGGGGTCCATGACGCGGAGCCGCTGTTGACGGTCGCCTGCGATTTTGTGAATGGCCCCTACCGCCGCAAGGGGGCGATCTCGGGCCTGTGGCCCGGGGGACGGTTGACCATTCCCCGTGATTTGGTGGGAAATCCCTGCCCCATCCGCCCGGATGGCCTGACCATGACCCGTAAATTGGCCGATATCCTGCATGTAAGCGCGGGGGACCGGATCACCATCATACCCAACAAAGGACTGCGCGCGCCCAAAAGCGTCCCCATTAGTCAAATCACCGACAGCTATCTGGGCCTCAATGTCTACGCCGACCTGGGGTATCTTAACCGGCTTATCGACGAAGAGGACGCCATTACCGGCGTGCAGTTGGTCATGGACCGCCATCCCGGTTCCTACGCCGAATTTTGCCGCGAGGTAAAGCAGCTCCCCGCGCTGCAGGCGTTCAATTCCCGCTCGGCCAATGTGCGCAACCTGTTTGACACTTTTGTTAAAATGCAGGACGTGGTGATCTCTTTGATTATCATTTTCGCGGGAATTATTTTCTTTGCCAGTTTGCTCAACACGTCGCTGATTAATCTGGCGGAACGCCGCCGCGAAATCGCCACGCTGCGGGTGTTGGGATATACGCCCTGGCAAATCGGGGGCTTTTTTTGGCGGGAAAGCCTGACGCTGAATATCCTGGGAACCCTGTTGGGTTTTCCGGTTGGTTTTTTGCTGGTGTGGTATATGACCGTGGTTTACAACACCGAAATGTTCCGCTTTCCCCTGGTCATGCCCCCCAGCGTCTGGATCAAAACGTTTCTGGCCGCGCTCCTGTTTGGCTCGAGCGCGCAGCTCTTGGTCTTGCGGGAAATTTTTGTCCTGGATTGGCGCGACGCGCTCAACGTCAAGGAATAACCGTCATCGTAAAGGATAGTGAACCATGAATGGCAAAACCTGGATCGGTCTTTTGGCGATTGCCGCGGTGGTGCTCGCCGGTGGGTACCTGTTCACGCAATCCGGCGGCCAGCCGGTCGAATCCGCGGCGGTGCGCGCGACCCCCATCCGGGAATTTGTCGAGGAACGGGGCAAGACCCGCCTGCCCCGCACCTACAGCATCACCATGCCTTTTGCCGGACGGATCGAGTCCCTGGAGCAATTGGCGGAAGGGACCGCGGTAAAAAAAGAGCAAATCGTCGCCCGCGTGGTGCCGCGCGATTTAGAACTAAAACTGGCCGCCATGACCGCCGCCAAGGAACGCATGGACGCCTCCATCCAGGAAAACGACGACCTCACCGTGGAAAATGTCTCCTTGCAGCAAACGTATGAAATGGTCCGGTCGATGGAGACGACCGTGGACGCGGCCAAAAACCGGCTGGAATCGGGAAAGGCTAAATACGAATTCGCAAAGAAAAATTTGGAACGCGTGCAGTCACTGTGGGAGAAAAAAACCAAAACCGACGAAGACCTGGACGAGGCCCGCCTGCAAGCCATCCAAAGCAACGTAGACTACCGCCAGGATCAGTTGGTCCTGGCCTCGCTAGAGGCAATGCTGGTCGCGACAAAGCTGATGCCCGTGGCCCTGCAAGCCTACATGACCCGCAAGACCGAAAAAACCAGCGACGTTCTGCGCAAACAACTGGACGAAGCCGTCGTCCAATGGCGCGAAGCCGAACGCGATCGCCAGCGCGGGACCATGACCAGCCCCATCGATGGCGTCGTCTTGGAACGGCCCATCGTCGATGAACAGCACATCCCCGCGGGAACATTATTACTAAAGTTGGGAAACCTCGAAGATTTGGAACTGGAAATGGACGTCCTGAGTCAAGATGTCGTCCGCGTCAAGCCCGGTCAGCGGGTGGAAATTTTTGGTCCCGCCATCGGACCCATCCCCGCCGTCGGCGTCGTCACCCGCATTTATCCCGCCGGTTTTACCAAAGTCAGTTCCTTGGGCGTGGAACAGCAACGGGTCAAGGTGATCGTGGGTTTTGCGGAAGGGGAGCTGCCACGGCTGCTGGCCCAACGGGCCTTGGGCGTGGATTACCGCGTGCGGGGGCGAATTATCACGGCGGAAAAAGAATCCGCGCTTACGATTCCCCGCTCGGCTCTCTTTCGCGGCGCGGATAATCACTGGCAGGTATTTGCCATCGCCGACGGCGTGGCCAAATTAAAGAAAGTGCAAATTGGCCTCATTAACGACGAAGCGGCCGAAGTTTTGGCGGGATTGGCCAATGGCGAGGAAGTCATCCTGGCCCCGGAAACCAACCTGGTCGAAGGCGCGCGCGTCAGCTCCACGGCCAAAAATCTGGAATCCGGAACAACGCTGGGGGGACAGGAGTAAACTGAATCGCGCGCAGGCCCTTGCCATTTATCCGACCCCGCCATTCTCACTCTATCGACCCGCACGAGCGCGCGGCTGGCCGCCGGACAACCACGGCAGTGCCAGACAAAGGTGGGATTCTGACAATTATCGCAATCGGTGCGGGGGGGTTGGATAAATTCTGGCGACAATGACGCAATAATCTCAGAAAATATTTGCCCAGCCCTCCAATTTAACACAAGTTTCAGTAGCTGAAAATCTGGAGTTGCCACTATCGCCGCGCGGCTCCGGTTTTTTGCTAACTGCTTTTCTTTGTCACTTTTCTTGCTTGGGGCAGCCGTTTTTTTATCGTGCAGGAGTTCAACCATGTCTCGTCCAGTTCAAACACTGCGCCGCCGCGCGGCCGTGGCAGTTCTTGCCGCGTTTTTAATGGTGGGTTTGTTGGGCATGGTGGCCTTTGGCATTGATACCGGCTACATCATGCTGGTGCGGACACAATTGCAAACCGCGGCCGATTCCGCGGCGATGGCCGCCGCCGGAGCCATGGGGGGAACATCGAGCGAGGTGATCGCCGCCGCCCAACAGTTTTCGGCATATCATCTGGCTGGCGGCAAAAGCGTCACACTGGCTTCCTCGGACGTTGAATTTGGCAATTGGGACAAGGACACGCGGGTATTCACCCCGTCTGGCCAGATTGGCAATGCCGTGCGGGTCACCGCGCGCCGCAATAACACGACCAACGGAGAGGCAAACCTGTTTTTTGCCCGCATCTTTGGCCGCAATAGCATCGGGTTAGAGGCCCAGGCCATTGCCATGGCCAATCCCCGCGAGATCGCCTTTGTAGTGGATCTATCGGGCTCGATGAACGACGACACCGAACCGGCCTGGGTCACGGGATTGATCGACGCCGAATATGCCTCGGAATCGGCGAACGCGGGAACCAACCTGATGACGCAGGTCTATAGCGATTTTGGTTATGGGTCGTATCCCGGCACGCTGCAGTATGTCGGCGCGCCGCTGGGTGTCGCGGCGGACCAGTACGCCTATGCGGAAATGACCAAGGACAACGGGCCCTTGGCCGCGCTTTCCGATACCAACTACAAAATTCTCAGCACCGATAGCGAATCCACCCGCAAAACCAAGGCCTACCGCTGGATCATCATGAACCAGATCGCCACCGTCATGCCAGGCGTCAAACCAACCCCCAACATTACGACCAACTTTAACTATTGGTCGCGTTACTTGGACTTTATCATGCGGTCGCAAACGATTAGCAGCAGTTCGCCCAAGGGGAAACCGCCGAACAGCCGCGGGGCCTTGCCTCCCAGCCAAAACAGCTACCGTTTGAATAGCGGGGCCAACAATCCCAATGGCACCAGTTGGCCCAGCGCATCCTCCAGCATCACGCAAACCTATCAAAACAGGATTGGCTATTTGACCTATGTGCAGTTCATGATGGATCACGGGCGGGATTCCAAGCCGGATGGCAACATATTTGTGCCATTATCGCGCAGCTCCCCTGATTGCCCGATGCACAATGAAACCGTCAGCGGTCGCTCTTACAGTTTTCCCCCGAGCGCCCAGCCGACCCACGCGGCCCGCCGGGCGATCATCGCCGCGATCGAGCTGATTGCCGAACGAAACGCCGGTGTTGCGAACAATAACAAGGATTGGGTGTCGTTAATCACTTTTGACAAAGGTTCCAATACGAATTTGCGGTGTCCCTTGACCGGGGATTATGCCTCCGTCCAACAAAGCTGCACCACCATGCAGGAAGTGGCGGACAATGCGTCCAGCACCGCCACAGAATATGGTTTGAACCTGGCAAACACCCATCTAAAGCCCACCACCTCCGGCGGTGCTGGCCGCTCGGGCCCCAACCGCGTCGTGGTGTTGTTGACCGACGGCATGCCTAACCTGTACCAAAGCTCCAATTCCACCATCAACAACTACATCTCCAATAATCCCAGTTCGGATTTTTATGGATCCAGCAACTACGCCCATAACGCCGCGCTGATGTCGGCGGATATCATGGAAGGTCAAAACTGGGCCGTGTATCCCGTTGGGCTTGGGCTGGGGACGGATTACACTTTTATGGATCGGATGAGTCGGCTGGGGGGTACCGCCGACGAGAATGGCCAAAGCCTGCGCGGCTCCGGCAATCCGACCGAATACGAGCAGCGATTGGTGGATATGTTTAGGGAAATCATCACCAGTCCCCAGGTGCGGTTGGTATATTAACAGCCCGGCGGGACTCAAATCCGCCTGGGCCTTGTTTCCGCAACTCCCCTCCCGCTGGGTGGGGAGTTTTTTGTTTCTATGGGGGTGGAGATAGCCGCGTGTGAAGGAGTTGACGGGGATTATTTTCCTGTGGGTAGTTCCAGGCACTTTAGCTCATTCTCGCTCCGTACATACAAGGCTCCTCCCGCCAGCGCGGGAAGGGCCTGCACCGTCACCCGCGCGTCGCCAAACGGCCGTGTCCGGGCTAGTTCCCGCGATTTTTCACCGGCAGGCTCGAACAGCACCACTTGACCATCGGTGGTGACGGCAATGAGCAAGTCTCCGGCTAAAATTAAATTTGCCGTGCCAAAGTTGGAAACGCCCCACACCACCCCCGGCCGCGCCGGATCGATGCAGCGCAACTCCGCCACGCCGACATCCTGCCGTCCATGAATACCGTACAACAGTCCCCGGTGGGCGATGGATGTTGTGTATTGACTGGACAGCGTGTCGTCATTCGCCCAAGTTTCCGTCAATTGATCCCCGGCCAGCGTGATCCATTTGGCGCCGATTCCGTAACTGGCGGTCAGGAACAATCGCTCATCCACCGTCACCGGATTTGCCCCATTGACCGTCGGGCCTCGCTGGCCAAATGGAATTTTTGACAAAATCTTTCCCTCGGTCGGATCCAACAATAGGCAATTTAACCGGGTCACGCACACCACACGGGGCTGGCCGCCGACGTCCACCAAAATGGGCGAAGAGTAGCTGGCTTGTTCGGGGCCCGCTTGCCATAAGACTTTTCCATCTTCCAGGGCAAATGCGACCACTCCCGCGTTTCCCGCACCTCCCACATTCACAATGACCCGGTCCCGCCAAACCAGCGGAGTGGAACCAAATCCAAAATATCCTTCCGGCGCTTTAAATTCGGTCGCGAGTGATTTTTCCCACATCAGTTCGCCACTTTTTCGCATCAGGCAGCGCAAATAGCCCCCCGCGCCCAAAATGATTACCTTGTCGTCCGTCACCACGGGTACGCAGCGGGGACCGTTATCGGGAGCAATGGTGCTTTGATAGCGGGTGGCATACTCCGCGCGCCAGATTTCGCGGGCGGTGGCGGTATCCAATGTTCGTAAAATTTCCTGGTTCTGCACCCTTTCATATAAATAAACCACGTTTTGCGCCACCGCCACGCCGGCATAGCCCTGTCCCACCGCGATTGACCAGCGTTCGGTCAGTTTGCCGGGCCAGTCCTTTGCCACGGACTCCCCCGTGGAAATGCCATTACGCGCAGGCCCAAGAATCTGGGGCCAATCGCCGGCGGCCGAGAATTTGCATTCCGTCAGGCCGGTCATCAAGAGGGTGAGGCAAAGCAACTTTAGCCCGCGCAGGAGAAGGCCGGGGAAAAAGACAAACCGTTCCCGACGGACGATTTGCCCGCTATTTTTTCGGAAACACAGAGCAAGTCTTAAAGAAGTTGAGAATAAAATTGGCATGGATTGAAGGAAAAAAATTACCGAGGGGGTGTTGCTAGCGAAAACCGGTCAATGCCACGGCGGATCCCCGCCGGGCGGACACTTGTTGAATCACGGGGTTTTTGCCAGGATACAGGGAACAGGATAGTGATGTGGTCGGCCAGGGATCATCCGCGGCCGCGGGTGGGTTCATCAAAAATTGCCGTAGGTGTTATGCGTCCGCTCCGCTTTTTAGGCAAAAAACGAGGAGATCGCCGTACCGGCTCGCAGCGCTGGGCCAGCGCGGGAGAGGCGTTTGCCTATGGCGTGTTTTTATTGGCGGGTGTCTTGGGAATGGTGCTGATCCTGGGGCGGTTTGTCGGTCCGGAATGGCGCGCCAACCAGGAATTCGTGGAAGGGCGGGCCACCGTCGTGGACAAGCGTCTGTGGGAAGAGCTGGATCACGAACAACGCAAATTGTACCGCGCCGATCTGCATATCCGCTACCAATTTCAAGAGCGTGATTATACCGCGGTTACCTACGATATTACCCGGCGGGCTTATGCGGATCGCGTCGCGCAAGAAGCAATCCTGCGTCACTTTGAAATCGGCCAGTCCTACCCCTGCTGGATTAACCCCGCCGATCCCGCCGAGGTGGTGCTGGTCCGCGGCTATACCTGGTGGCTCTGGCTGATGCTGATTTTACCAATGTCCTTTTTGGTCATGGGGGGCGTGGGCCTGGTCTGGACGCTATTGCATTGGCGCAACTCGATCGAGCGGCGGGCTGTGACCTGGCAGCAGGCGCGACTCTTGGTCGGCCAGCAACTGCGCGTGGGAAACCAGGCTTTTCCCGCGATCCCCCGCGATGACAATATCACCAACAGCCCCGGCACGCGGTTGCCCTACCGCCTGCCTATTGAAATCTCTTCTTGGTGGAAATTGTTGGGCCTGGGGATTGTCACGTTCTTGTGGAACGGCATCGTGCTGTTTTTTGTCGCGCGGATGTTGTGGGATTGGACCGTGGGGACCGGCAGTTGGGCCATGACGCTGTTTTTATTGCCCTTTGTGTTCGCGGGAGGAGTTTTGATCACCCGGCTGGTCCAAGAGTTGTCGATCAGCTTTGGGATCGGACCGACCCAACTCGAGATATCGCGCCATCCCTTATCGCCGGGAGAAGACCTGGAAGTGTGGATATCACAGGGGGGGCGATTTACCATGTCGCGAATGACCGTGGAATTGGTATGCGAGGAATCAGCCACTTACCGCCAAGGGACGGATTCGCGGACCGAGACCCGGGTGGTGCATCGTTCGTTATTGTGGGAGGGGAGCGATTTACAAGTGGTGGATGGCGCGCCGCTGGAGATCAATTTTTGCCTGACGATCCCCCGCGCCGCCATGCACACATTTCAGGGTGCCCATAACGAAATTTACTGGAAAATCCTGATGAATGGAGTGATTGCCGGCTGGCCGCCCCTGACGCGCGCGTTTTCGCTGATGGTGCTGCCCGCGGGGACGCGCACCGTGCCGTTTATTCCGCCACCCCTGACAGCTCCCCGTTTGCAACTGGCCCCGCAGGAACGGCGGATTTAGTTTTCCCGCCGATTCAGCCTAGTGTTGTGTCAAGGTTAAAGAGTTGAGTTAGGCCGATCAAACGGGGGCGCTAGTCCGAAAACGAATCGTTGACAATGCACCAAGCCCCTAATCGCGTTATTCGCGGCGAATATCATGAATACACCCTTGATCAGCATTACCATCGATCAGCGCGAACCATACTTTCCGGGCGAAACCCTGTTGGGAGAATACCAGATCGACGGCGCCCGCACCGAAGACCTGCTCGCCGTCGAGCTCTCCGTCCTGTGGTATACCGAAGGAAAGGGAGACGAAGACCTGGGCGTGCATTTTTTTGAACGTCAAAACCAAGAGACCACCTTTGGCGAGTCCCTGGGGACGATGCGCCGCTTTTCCACCGTGCTCCCCTGGTCGCCGCTGAGCTATCAGGGCTGGCTAGTAAAGATTGTGTGGTGTGTGCGGGTGCGGGTTTTTCTACGCGGAGGAAAGGATTTTTTTGAGGAACTGCGTTTTCAATTAGGCATGGTGCCGCAACCCCCGGCATTGGCCATGGCGGCTGTGTCACCTGAAGATTTAGAGGGGGGCTCCGACGCCGAGGATGATACCCCGTCCTAGCGCATCAACCTAAAGGTCGTTCCACTCGCCCTTCGCCAGATACAGTTCGCTTGATACTATGCCAAAGATTGCCAGCTTTGCTTCGCCGACCAATCCTTTTTCCACCCGCTTTGTGCGGCCGGGGGCGCTGCCGTATCTCTTTATAGCGGAGGATGACCGCGCTCGACGGATGCCACCCCTACCGCATGCAATAGAACCGACGGCTGATCCCGCTGAAGATACCGGCTTTACCTGCGCGGAGCTGTTGTCGCGTTGGCAATCTGCGGGTCGCCGGGGATCCGTGATCGGTCCCCACGGCGTGGGTAAAAGCACACTCCTACGACACTTGGCCGACGCATTGGCCCAAGCGGGAGAAATCGTGCACTGGGCGGGGCTAAGCTCAACAATGCGCAGTTTGCCGCAAAACTGGCCGCCAATCAACAACAGCGCTTCGTACGTGGTGTGCGTGGATGGCTATGAACAATTAAGCTGGTGGGGCCGGTGGTGGTTAAGCGGGTTGGCGCGGCGGGGTTGCGGAATTTTGGTCAGCACGCATGCCCCGTGCGACTTTCCCGAATTGGTCCGACTACGGCCCTCCCGCCGGACTTTTGGGCTTGTTGTACAAAGATTGGTGGGGGGTAGGTGGGAAATATCGGATAGGGTTATTGACGCAGCCTGGACCGCCGGAAACCAAAATCCGCGGGAAGCCCTGTTCTGGTTGTATGATTGGTGGGAAGACCAGGTCCGTCTGGCCAGCCCGTCCCCCGGCCTAAGGTAGCACATTTTATTGTCATTTTTCCCAGCTGATTCCAGCGAATTTGGTAAGTCTTACAATTACAGCCAGGGCCTTTGCGGTCGGGATCAAAAGAGCGTTGCGGAAAAAGCCGTTCAGGTACCCGGCGCGAATAATGGGATTGTAGCGATTGTGACGGCGCGCTACGCCAAAAACCCGAATTTATTGCGGTTGAAAGCCCACAAAAGCTAATTGCGCACGTAGATTTGCATAACCTTATCTCCCCCGTGGGTTAACCATCACCCGCGTCAGGTAACCGCGACATGGGTCGCTAGCCAGTTGGCGGCACGCGATATGCACATTTTCCCGCCGAGCGCGCTAATACGCGTTATTGATTTGACCCCCGTACACTTTGCCCGCGCGTCATTTTTTAGCAAATTGCCAACTTAACCCTATCGGTCCTTGACGCTAGCAAACTTGAAGAGTTCACTGGAAATAGAGACCTAACTTTTGAATTTTTTTGGAGAAGAGGCAGACCCATGGCCCGCAAGTATTCCGCAATGACACTGACTCTGGCCGGTTTGGGCGTGGCGGTTGCCGCTCCGAGCGTGGCCACCGCTTGCTGGTTAACCGGTTGCTGTGGCGGCTCGCAGCAAACGACGTTTTTTGCCCCGCAACCGGTGGTTGCCGCGCCGGTGTCGGCATGCAATCCCTGCAACACCTGCGCGACGCCCACTACCACCTTCATGCCGACGACCAGTTTCATGCCGACGACGGCGGTACAGCAGACGGCTTTTATGCCGACTACCACGGTGATGCCGACCACCGCGGTGGTCCCCGTGACCACGCTTCGGCCCACCTTGTTTGGCTTTCGCCAGCGGGCCACGACCAGTTTTGTGCCGGTCCCCACGGCCAATATCGCGGCCACGACCTTTGCTCCCGTGCAACCAGCGCAACAAACGGCGTTCATGCCGACCTACACATCGTTCCGGCCGGTCGTGCCCGCCACGTTTGCCACACCGGTGACCAGCTTTATGCCCACGCAACCGACTACGACTTTTTTGGGGTCCAGCAGCAACTGCAATACCTGTAGTACTCCCACCGCCACACCGACTGAGACCGTGACATTTTTGGGCAGTACCTTTAGCAATAGCAGTTTTTCCAGCGGTGGCTCGACCACGGGAAGCAACTGCTCCAACTGCGAAGCGACTTCCTCCACCGCGGTTCCCACAACCAGCGCGTTCTCGAGTGGTGGCTCCACCAGCACGTTTAGCGGCTCCAACGCGGGAACGCAGTCGGTCATTAGCAATGGCACCCAGGAGAATAGTTCAAAACTTACTCCCGCCACGCCCGCCCAGGAAGCCCTCAAGCCGATCCCAGATCCCGATAAGGTCCCCGCTGATAAAAGCTCGACCACTTCGCCCACCAGTCCCTCGCGCGTGCTCAATCCCGAAAATCCAACCGCCCTGTGGACCGTGCCTAATAGTAGTGGGTCAAATAGCACCGTGCCTTATTCGCCGTTAGCCACGGTTGCTCAGCGTCCGACGGTTCAGTCTCCGGCGGCCAATATGATCACACCGGCTCAATACAATAAACCGGTGACTGGAGCGGGAACCACGACGCAGCCTCAAGGGTCTAGCGCTGTGGCTGCCCCCCGTTTTACCCAACTGCAAAACGATGGCTGGGGCGGTTAATTGCCGTGGTTGGTTAGATCAGCGGATGAACGAATAGCATATCAGGCGGGGCTTTGCGGCCCGCGCCTGATTTTATTTGGCGGGCGGGGGAAAGGCTCGATCCCGCCGCCAAGTGGCGGAACGGCTATGTTCCGCCGCGCGGCGAAGATGCCATTCCCGCGCGAGAAAATTGCTCAATCGCAGTTGTTCAAAAACCGTTCCGGGCTGGGGCGTGTAAACCAGCTCGTCTTGTTCGGATAAAAATGGATAGGTCTCTGTTTGCCCCCACAAGCGGGCAAAGAATACCGTTTGGCCAGGTTGTTCCCCCGCCTTTGACGCGGGTAAAAAGATCGGCCCCGCCCAACCATCCTCGCCGGAGTTGGCGGGTTGCCGGGCGATTGGCAGGATGCCATGATCGGGGACCCAACGCGCGTGCCACAGTTGTCCCGCGGGCGTGCCAACATTCTGGCCGTGGGAAGCGTCCTGTTGCAAAACGCAGGTGGCCGATTGATAAGGCGTGCCAAAGAAGGTCCTTTCGCACCAGGCAAACCAAGCGGAAGAATTGTACGCCGCCACCAGATAGTAACCTTCTTTGCGCTCGGCGCCGGTGGTAAATTCCACCGCCACGCTGCAGCTCCACTCGGTGAATTCACACCCCCAAAATTTGCCGCGCGCGCAAGAGATAAACATTTCCGCCTGGCCATTGACCGCGCGGGGTTGCAAATTTGCCCTCGCCAGGATCGTTTGCCAATAGTCCAAGTCGGCGGTGCCGATGAGCGTGACTTCGGCCACGTTTTTTAGTTCGGCGACGTAACTGATTTTGAATGACATCTGGGGTGGCGGGGGCAACACTGGCTTTTGCCCCTGATTGAATTGGAGACGCGGATCGCGGAAGAAGGGGTAATAAACCAACCACAAATCGTCGATTGTCGCTACTTAATCGTTAAACATGAATCCCTACCGCGCTAATTGTGCCACAGGAACGGCTTTGGCCTCGTCGGGGGCTTTTTCCGGAACTGACTTTAAAATATCCAATAACACCTGGTCCACCTCGATCCCCTCGGCCTGGGCTTCAAAGTTGAGCACGACCCGGTGCCGCAGCGAGGGGAGAAACACCCGGCGAATATCATCATAGCCCACGTTATAGCGTCCCTCTAGCAATGCCCGGACCTTGGCGGTGAGGGCAAGCGTTTGGGCTCCGCGGGGGCTGGCCCCCCAGCGCAGATATTGGTTCGTGGGCGCGGCCGCCAACGCTCCCCCCGGATGCGTCGCCAGAATCAATCGCACAATATAATCCTGCAAGTGCTTGGCTAGGATTACCTCGCGCACCAATTGCTGCCATTCCAGGATTTCCGCGCCGGTCATGACTTTGTCCGGCTCGACTTTTTCATTCTTGGTGGTCCGTTCCACAATGGTCGCCAGATCCGCCCGCGAACTGTAGCCCACGACCAACTTGTACAAAAAGCGGTCAAGCTGGGCCTCGGGGAGGGGATACGTCCCCTCCTGTTCGATGGGGTTTTGCGTGGCCAGCACGAAAAACGGCTTTTGCAGGATGTATTGTTTACCTCCGGAAGTAATCGTCCCCTCTTGCATCGTTTCCAGCATGGCGGACTGCGTCTTGGGCGTGGCGCGGTTGATTTCGTCCGCCAGACAAATTTGGGTAAAGATCGGTCCCTTTTGAAATTCAAAATACCGCTTGCCGTCGGGCCCCTCTAGCACCAAGTTGGTTCCCAGGATGTCGGCGGGCATCAGATCGGGCGTGAACTGGATGCGGTTAAACTGCAAGTCGAGCGCTTTGGCCAGCGTGCGTACCAAGAGGGTTTTGCCCAGACCGGGCACCCCCTCGAGCAGGCAATGCCCCCCGACAAACAGACAGGTCAGGACGCCTTCCACGATCTCTTCATGGCCGACAATCACGCGGCCGATCTGCGCGCGGACGTCTCGGTAACGTTGGACAAACTGGGCGGCGCGCTGTTCGATGGATTGAGCCAGGGACATAAGCGAAGTTATAAGGGTAATGGGGGAAAAATCCGCTGTCCCGCCAGTATAACAAAAAAACGCCCGGGGGAAGTTCCCGGGCGTTTTTGCAAATAAATATTGCCAATCAATCGACTTTACCGCGACCGGCTCTTAGTACATGTCGTGGTCGCCACCGTGGCCCTTTTTCTTGTCGTCTTTCTTGGGCTTGTCGGCAATGAGCGCGTCGCTGGTTAACAGCAACGTGCTAACGCTGGCGGCGTTTTGCAGGGCGGAGCGGGTCACCTTGGTCGGATCGATCACACCCGCTTTGACCAGGTCTTCAAATTCGCTGGTGGCGGCGTTATAGCCAAAGTTTTCTTTCCCCTCCAGGACCTTTTCGCAAATGACGCTACCATCTTGGCCGGCGTTGGTCACGATCATGGTCAGCGGAGCGCGGCACGCCCGCAACACGATGTTGTAACCGACGACTTCGTCCCCTTGTAGACCCTCGGGCTTGCACTTGCTGGCCGCCCGCAACAGGGCCACGCCCCCACCCGGCAAAATGCCTTCTTCCACGGCGGCGCGGGTGGCGTGCAGGGCGTCTTCAACACGGGCTTTCTTTTCCTTCATTTCGCTTTCCGTCGCGCCGCCGACGTTCACCTTGGCCACGCCACCGGCTAGCTTCGCCAGGCGTTCCTCCAGCTTTTCGCGGTCATAGTCGCTAGTGCTGGCGGCAATCTCGCGGCGGATTTGTTCAATACGGGCCTTGATGTCGTTGGACTTGCCGGCCCCTTCGATGATGGTGGTGTTGTCCTTATCAATGACGACCTTCTTGGCCCGGCCCAGGTCGGCCAACGTCAGGCTTTCCAGCTTGATGCCCAGGCTTTCAAAGACGGCGGTCGCGCCGGTTAAAATGCCGATGTCCTCAAGCATAGCCTTGCGGCGGTCGCCATAGCCGGGGGCTTTGACGGCGCACACCTGAAGTCCGGCCCGCAGACGGTTGATAACTAGCATGGCTAGGGCTTCCCCTTCGACCTCTTCACAGACGATCAACAGGGGCTTATTGGCGTTGATCACGGCTTCCAGCACCGGCACCAATTCTTTGACGTTGTTGATTTTCTTTTCATAGACCAAGACGTACGCGTCCTGCAGTTCGCAGGTCATATCGTTAGGATTGGTCACAAAGTAGGGAGAAAGATACCCGCGATCAAACTGCATCCCCTCTACCCAATCGATTTCGGTATGCAGGGATTTGCCCTCGTCCACGGTGATGACGCCGTCTTTGCCGACTTTTTCCATGGCGTCGGCCAGTTTATCGCCAATTTCGCGGTCGTTGTTGGCGGCGATGGTGGCGACGTTGGACATTTCGGACTTGTCCTTGATCTTGATCGACATCTTTTTCAGCTTATCGGTGATGTCGGCCACAGCCCGTTCGATGCCGTTTTTCATTTGGATGGGATTGACCCCCGCCACGACAGCCTTTAACCCTTCGTTAAAGATCGCCTCGGCCAGGACGGTCGCCGTGGTGGTGCCGTCCCCCGCGACATCACTGGTCTTGCTGGCGACCTCGCGAACCATGCGGGCGCCCATGTTCTCATAGACGTCCTCCAGGTCGATTTCCTTCGCCACGGTCACGCCGTCCTTGGTCACCGTGGGCGAGCCGAACGACTTTTGGAGAATCACATTCCGCCCCTTGGGGCCGAGTGTCACCTTGACCGCTTTGGCTAGTTTGGACACGCCACGGCGAATCGCTTCGCGGGCTTCTTGATCAAACGCAATCATCTTTGCCATGTCAGACAACTCCCAAAAATATGAACTTGAATCGGATCGAATTGAATTGAATTTTGTTAATGGGGCTAAGGCATCCCAGGGGAAATTGCCAAGCCCGTGACACTCGCGCGCCTTCCCGGAGAATGTTATTACGTGGAACGCTTACTCGATGACGGCCAGGATTTCGTCCTCGCGCATCAAAATCAGTTCGTCATCGCCAACCTTAAAATTCTCTCCCGCATAACTGGTAAAGATCACACGGTCACCCGGCTTGATCTGCAGGGGGTGCCGCTTGCCGTCCTTGGTCAGACGCCCTTCCCCCACGCTAATGACAATGCCGCGGGCGGGCTTATTTTTGGCCGATTCGGGCAAGAGAATCCCGCCGGCGGTTTTGGATTCGGATTCTTCGCGTTCAATCACCACGCGATCCCCCAGCGGTTGAAGCTTGAAATTGCTGGAGGCGGGTTTTTTCTTGGGTGCTTTGGTGGCCGTGGACATGAACGATCAATCCTCCTAAAAATGCGACTATGTAAAAGGTTGAGCCGAAACAATCTACTAAAAAACAGCCTACTTCTCATCTGATACATCAACCCCTTAGGGGGCGTGTTCTCCTGCCAGTTCTGCAGTTGGACCATAGGCACCGTTACTGTTATTGCAAGTCGTGCGCCAAATTCATTTTACAAAATGTAAGTCTCTTCACAGTATAGTGTTATAGAAATATGAACCTCGCGAATTCCACAAGGATTTTCCATTCGCGCCACCTCTGCTTCGTGCCAATTTCGGCGTCTGGATGCCATTTTGACAGGTTTTGATAAAGTGCATACATTTGGCCGCAACACTCCACTTGCTCCCCCCGGGGCGAAAATAAAATTCCTCCGCCCGAATTCTTAAAAACCAGCCTCAAGCTGTTTCGCCACGGGGATGGCTGAATTATCCTAAAGAATTGGGTGGAACAGGGTGGCAAGGAAATTTCCGAGGCACTATTGGTTTCACCCGGGCGGCGCTCCTCCAAATTTTTCGAGATTGATTTTTTTCTGGAACATACCTCCATGTTACGACTGCAACTATTGCGGTTATGCGCGGGAATGATCTGCTTTGTGGCAGGGGTGGCGGGCCAAGCCCCGCTAACCGCCCAAGAGTTGATTTCCCAACTCGCGGCCAATCGTCTGGGTTTGACCCGGGGATGGTTTGCGCAGGCTCCATTATCCGTGGGGCGGCAACAGGTTGTGGATGCGCAATTTCATTCGGGCGAATTGTTTGTCTTGACCGAGACCGGTAACCTGGTCAGTTATAACGGCGTCAATGGCGCCGTAAATTGGAATCTGCGCCTTGGCGAACCTAACCGTCAATATCAGTCTTTAGGCGTGGGCGAAGAAGGCGTCGCCGTCAGCAACACGACCTGGCTGTATTTTGTCGGACGTAAGGACGCCAAGGTTATCGACAATAGCGTGGATCCCCTCGCCGAAAAGTCCACCACACGCCGCACCGCGGCCGAAAGTTTGCGCTATCGCACCGTGCCGCAGACTGGCCTGTTGGTGTTTTCAGCCCCGTTGCCCCATGTGCCCACAACCGGTCCCGCCGCGACCAGCGCGGGGGTCTTTGTGCCGACTTCTATTGGCACGATTGACCGGTTTGACAGCCAGGCCGATGCCAGCACAAGGCTACTCACGGGAATTCAAGCCGACGGCGTGGTAAATTGTCCGCCGGCCGCCAATGCCACGAATATGGCCTGGATGACGGATAAAGGGACCGTCGGCCTGTGTGATGCCACGGGAGAGGATGTATTTTTTACCTATCGCATGCAAGGGATGGGTTCGCAATCGCCCGTATTGACCGGCGCCGGGGTTTATGCCATTTCTGATTATGGCACACTGGCTTTTTTCCCCGATTTATCGGGAGAGCCATTATGGATGAATAGCATCGGAGCCAAACCGCGCAGCACCCCGCTGGTGGTCAAGGATGCCATCTACATCATCAGCGTCGATGGTCGATTATTTAAGCTATCAGCGCAAGATGGACGCGAATTGTGGCAGATCAACGGCTATCGCAATGTGTTGTCCGTATCGCCAACCAAGCTCTATGTCATCAATGAGACCCGCGAATTATGCGTCCTGCAAGCCAGCAGCGGCGCGGTGCTGGGCAAGCTGCCCATACCGGTATTCGCCTTTCCGGTGCTGAATCCCCATTCCGATCAGATTTTTTTGGTCAGTGCCAATGGCGTCATTCAAGAGTTTCATGAAACCGCCAGCGCCGAGCGGCAAAATTACTTTGAACCACGTCGTCTCACGGATAAGGAACAAAAGGAAAACGCCAAACCCAAGCTGGTCAAACCGGCAACGCCGGGAACGCCCAGTGAAGAGGATCCCGCCAATTTGGACCCCTTTGCCGAACCGGGCGCGCCGATGCCGATGCCCCAGGCCGATCCCGCCGCGGATCCCTTTGCGGATGCGAATGTGGGCAAGGCAGATGCGCCACCCGCCGCCGATCCGGCCAAACCGGCGGAAGACCCATTTGGCGATCCGGCCACCCCCCCGGAGAATATGCCGGCCAAGCCCGATACGGATCCGTTTGGAGAGGCCCCCAAGGATCCTAAGCCCCCCATGCCCGATGATCCTTTCGGCAAATAGCGTAGCATTTCAGCCCGCAGCGTCAGCCAGGGATCCCATATTTCAGCCCGCCGCGTGAGCAAGGGACCAGCGTATTTCAGCCCGCCGCGTTTTTCCAGGGAATATTCCGCGGCCATCCATTGGGCTTTTCCCATCTCACTTTATCCGCGGTACCTCATTCCCGTGCCATTAGCTGTAACGCGAATTTGATCGCCTCGGCTTGAGTCACTATCTGGCCATCGAGCTGCGCGTTTCGCAATGTTTGCAACAGGTTGGCAAATGTTGGCCCGGGACGCAATCCTTGTTTGATCAAATCCTGCCCCGTGATCAACGGCGGGGGGTTAAGCTCTCCCTCGGTCAGGTTCAGCTTTTGGCGGCAATAGTCCAGGTCCGCTTCGCTCACTCCCCGCGGCCGCGTTTGCGTCCAATCCAACAATTCGACGATATGCGGCTGAATTAACACCGGCTGCACCCGCGACCAAGGGCGGCTGCTGGCTTGTGCTAAGCTTTGCGTCACATACTGCTCCGCCAGCCAGATGGTCTGGCTGATTTCCGCGTTGGATAATTTCCAGCGTCGGCCCACCCGTAGGACCGTTTCCCCGATTTGTCGCGCGCCGGGAGAACCACTCACCCCCCCCAAAGTTTCGCTGTGTGATAATGCCGCGCTTTCCGCCATGCCCACAACCAGCATGGCCAGCACCAGGGGAAAGCTGGGCCGCGACAGTCCGCCAATATCCCCCAATGTTTGTTCCCAGACGGATAATTCCGCGGGAGTCGCGCTGGGGGCGAGATTCCATTCCGGCAGGATTGTCCCTAGCAATTTTGTGGAGCGTAACAGTTCTAAACCCTGCGCGCGGCGGGGAAGGACAAACAGCTTGCGCAGTTCCGCGGCGATCCGCTCCGCGCTGACACTGGCCAGCGCGGGGGCCATTTGGCGGATGGCCGCCCCGGTGGCATCTTCCAGGCGAAAGCCAAAGCGCGCGGTAAACCGGACCGCCCGCAGCATGCGCAGCTTGTCCTCGGTAAAGCGGGCCAAGGGATCGCCAATCGCGCGCACGACTTTCCCATGCAGGTCCTCCTGTCCGCCGACGTAGTCAATCACCGTCTCGGCCACGGGATCATAAAACATGCCGTTGATTGTAAAGTCCCGGCGCAGGGCGTCTTCCTCCGCCGTGCAAAACGCAACCGCGTCCGGCCGCCGGCCATCACTGTAACCCAGGTCCTGGCGAAAGGTGACCACCTCCACGATGCCCACCGAGGGAGGACCGACAACGGCAATCACGCCAAACTCGGCGCCAATCTCGAGCGTCCGCTTTTTGCCAAAGACTTGCCGGATTTGCGGCGGTTGCGCGTTGGTCGCCACGTCATAATCCGTGGGTGTCAGGCCCAGCAGCATATCGCGGACGCAGCCGCCGGCAAAAAGAGCCTGAAAACCGCTCGCCCGCAATTGGCTGACAACGTGAAGCGCGAATTGGCGTTGTTCGGCGGGAATAAGCGTCATGAGGCTGGGGCCCCTAAGGCATAAGGGGAGAAACTACCACGACTGTGCCGCAATAACGGAAGCAGTCAAGAACCAACCCACAAACACCGGATGGGCTTCTTTGTAATGAATAACGACGTCAGAGTCCAATCAGACACTTGTGTGCCCAGCCCCCGCGCGACCCACGGTGGCGCCTGAATTCAAGCACAAAAGAAGATTACCGCTGGTAAAAATAAGTTCATCCGCGAATCGCGGCTATTCCTCCAACAAGACCTCTTCGTCCCGCGCGGAGGAAGTTTTGGCCGCTTTCTTCGCCGCTTTTTTGGCAGCTTTTTTCGGAGTGGCGACTTTGGCCGCTTTTTTGGCCACACTCGTTTTTTTGGCGGCTTTTTTCGCGCTCTTTTTCGCGCCCCGGCGACCGGTGGGGGGCCCGGCGGCGGCCCGCTCGGCCAGCAATTGAATCGCTTGTTCTAGCGTCGCTTCTTCGGCGGTGCTATTCCGCGGTAGAGAGGCATTGGTCACTCCATCCGCCACATACAGGCCGTATCGCCCGCTGCGCAGCTCGATGTTTTTTTGTGTGACTGGGGATAGTCCCAGTACCTTGAGCGGCGCGGCCGCCACGCCAAACGAACGTTTGGTGGACTTGGGTTGGGCCAATAGTTCGACCGCTTGCTCTAGGGTGACCCCCAACGGGGACTGATCGGCTGGCAAAGAGCGGGTATCGGAGCCGCTTTTGATATAGGGTCCGAATTTGCCGTTATAGGCTACGATATCTTCGCCGGTCTGCGGGTGTTGGCCCACGGTCCGGGGCAAAGCCAGCAAATTTACGGCGGTTGGCAGATCGATTTGCTCCAACGTCATCCCCTTTAAAAGGGAGGCGTTCTTTTTCTCGGGATCGTCGTTGGCACCCCGCTGAATATACGGACCAAACCGGCCATTTTTTAGAAAGATCGGTTTGCCTGTTTCGGGACAGATCCCCAGCGGTTCCTCGGACGCCTGCGACTGGCTGAGCAGCTCCAGGCATTTGGACAGGCTCATTTCGTCGGGGGCCAAGCCATCGGGAATGGAGCCTCGCCGCTCCCCTTGCTCGAGGAATGGCCCATACTTGCCCACGCGCACATGGATCGGTTCTTGGTTTTCGGGTTGGCCGATAAAGATGCGGCTGACGTCGCGGGCGTCGATTTCACCGACCTTGTGCTCTAGGTGTTTTTTTAGTCCCGGTGTCCCGTGGCCAAAATAAAACTTAGTCAAATAATTTAGACTGTTCGCTTCCCCCCGGCTGATGGCGTCCAGGTCTTCCTCCATTTGGGCGGTAAACTGGTAATCCACCAGGTCGGTCAGGTGGTTTTCCAGCAGTTGCGATACGGCAAAGGCCGTCCATGTGGGGACCAGGGCGTTGCTCTTTTTGTACACATATTCGCGGGCCAGAATGGTGTCAATAATACTGGCGTAGGTGCTCGGTCGGCCGATGCCCATTTCTTCCAGCGCTTTGGTCAGGGCGGCTTCGGTATAGCGGGCGGGGGGTTGGGTGGTGTGGGATTTGGCATCGAGCGCCAGGCACTTGAGTAGTTCATCGCGAACAACCTGGGGCAGGGTGGTTTCTTCACCCCCGTGCAAAGGCTCCGCTTCGTCGGTCCCTTCGGCATACGCCTTTAAAAATCCCGCAAATTCCACCACGCTGCCGGCCACGCGAAAAATGCAGCCGTCCGCTTCGATCAAGATCGTGGTCCGCCGCAAACGGGCGTCTTCCATTTGCGAGGCGATCGTCCGCTTCCAAATTAACTCAAACAGGCGGTAATCATCCACGCCCAGCACGCCGTTCATGACGCCCGGTTTTTGAAAAGGATGCCCGGCGGGACGGATGGCCTCGTGGGCTTCCTGGGCGTTTTTGACTTTATTTTGGTAAACTCGGGGCTGTCCGGGAAGGTATTCCGCGCCATATTCCGAGCGGACCAGATCGCGCGCGGCCTCGATTGCCACGCTGGCCAAATTGGTCGAATCGGTACGCATGTAGGTGATATGGCCGTTTTCGTACAGGCTTTGGGCGACTTGCATCGTGCGGCGCGCGGTAAAGCCCAATTTGCGGTTCGCTTCTTGTTGCAAGGTGCTGGTGGTGAACGGCGGAGCGGGCTTTTGGGTGTAGGGTTTTTCCTCGATCGAGACGACTTTAAATTGGGCTTTTTCCAACCGGGCGCGCAGGCTGGCGGCGCCGGTCTCGTCCATAAAATACAAGTCGGGATTTTTAAGCTTGCCCGTCGCCGCGTCAAAATCCTTGCCCACGGGTAGTTTGCGGCCATCCACGCTGTCCAAAACCGCGCGAAAGTTGGTGCCGCCGCTAGCCTTTTGAAATAATCCCTCCAAGTCCCACCAGCTGGCCGAGACAAACTTCATCCGGTCCCGCTCCCGCTGCACGATCAGCCGGACCGCCACGCTTTGCACGCGACCGGCGGATAGCTTAGGCCGGACTTTGCGCCATAACAGGGGAGAAACCTCGTACCCGTACAGGCGGTCCAAAATTCGGCGCGTTTCTTGTGCTCGGACCAGATCGTTGTCGATTTGACGCGGATTTTCCAGGGCTTCGTTGATGGCTTCCTTGGTGATTTCATGAAAAACCAACCGGTGGACCGGCACCCGTGGTTGCAAGACCTCGTTGAGATGCCAGCTAATTGCCTCCCCTTCGCGATCCTCGTCCGTTGCCAGGTAGACATCCTTGGCGTCCTTGAGCAGGGCCTTTAATTTTGCCACCTGCGCCTTTTTTTCCGCCGGAATAATGTACAGCGGATCAAAGTCGCGATCGACATTCACCCCCAGGCGGGACCAGGGTTCCTTGCGATATTGAGCGGGGATTTCCTTGGCCCCTTGGGGGAGGTCGCGGATATGGCCGATGCTGGCTTCGACCTGATAGCCGGAGCCGAGGAATTTGCCAATCGTGCGGGCCTTGGCGGGTGATTCGACAATCACCAGCGAAACCCCGGCGGCGGCGGATTTGGAGGATTTTTTGGCCATCGGCTTAAAAAATGACTTCTTTATAAGGTTGGGCTGCGGTAAATCCACAACCCGGGACCAACGATTGCTCAATCATCCGCGGCGTACCCAGGTGGTCCCCCGGGGGACGGATGTTGATCGTGGAGGAGATGCGGGAATGCTGATTTTTATTCTGCCGTCGGGCATTTGCCCAGTTGAAACCGTGTAAAAATGTTACGGCCTGCCAGCCGGAGGGTTCAGGTGAATGGATTTTTTTAGCCTAGCAGGAAGGGAGTCGGCCAACGCGGGATGCGTTACGTAACTCTTGTCATAGTTTCAAGTTGGGATTGCAATTGTCTCTGCCGGGCCTACAATCGCAAAATGAGGGACCGCTGGTGAAAGGCCAGTTGGCTTCTTGTAATCGGATACCGGTCAAATCGCTGGCTGTCAAGCCACTCTTGCGAATTCACCAATCAGATTGCCCAATTTAACAAACGTCACATTCCAATATTTATGCAGGAAACGCGGACCATGGAGAGTCCCTTCGATCTATTTCGTAAAAATCAAAAATTTTGGCTGGGGACGCTGGCGATCATGGCCATGCTGGCCTTTGTGGTCTTGCCCCCGCTCATGCAACTGATGCAAGAGCGCCAGTTGGATAACCAGCAATCCGACAGCCTAACAGTGGGCACCTGGAACAAAGGCACCCTGACCACGCCGCAATTGTACGGCTATGTGTCGGACGATGTGCTGCTCAATCGCTTTTTGTATTTGATCAAATTGCGCGCCCAGGCCAAGGCCGAAGCTCTCGCGAGTGGCGCCTCCGAAGCGCAAATCCCCTTGTTTGAGCAGATCTTTGGCCAGAATCCAAATTTTCGTCGGTATAGTTTACAGGAATTTAATCAATTGGCCGGACCCCTGGCCCTTTCCGAGTTGGATTCGCTCTTGGTCATGCTCTACGACCGCTTGGCGACGGATATGGGCATCGAAGTTAGCGATGACACGGTCAATCAGTTCTTGGACAATTTTCGCGAAGCCACCGCCCAAACCAACGCCCTGCAAGCACCCGATAAACCCCCCACCGTGGGCGTGGTGACCGCCGCGGAATTTGATGAGATTCGCGGGCTGTTGCAGCAGCAGCGGCCGTATTTTTCCAATGACTATATTTTTTCGCTGGTGCGTCGCTTATTGGCCCGACACATGGCCTACGTCGCCACCCAAAAGCAACTGTTTTATTTTACCCCGCTGGACCGCTGGAATTTTTTTATGCGGCTGAACCAACGGGTGTCGCTGGCGGCAATTCCCATCCCGGTGGGCAATTTTTTAGACCAAGTAAAGACACCGGCGGGGGATGTGCTGCAAAAATACTTTGAAGAGCACAAAAATCGCTTGCCTAATCCGCTGACGGGTGAACCCGGTTTTAAGGTTCCGCAGTTGGCAACGTTTCAGTATTTTCGCGTCGACTTTGCCGCGCTAGAGGCCGCCCAAAAGCCCTTGATCACCGACGCGGAGATCGAAAAGTACTATAACGAGCATAAAGATTTGTTTGTGAAGCGGGAGTTACCCGCCCTCCCCGGTCTTAACCTGCCACCCAGCGGCAATCCGGTACCGGGCGAAAACGCGCCCCCGGCCGAGGCATCGGGCAACTCCAGCCTTCTGCCGGGTCTCGAGAGCACACCCCCGGCCGCCGAAGCTGAAAAAACCGCCGAGCCGATGCCCCCTGCCGACTCCGCCAAAGCTACCGAACCACCCGCGTCGGAATCAAAAACGGCGGAACCACCCGCCGAAAATAAACCCGCTGAGGATAACTCCTCAAAAAATAACTCCACAGCTGAAAAATCCGACACGCCCCCGGCGAATCCGACTGAGCCAAAGACAACGGAGGATCCGCAGCCCGCTGCGGATGACGCAGCCCCCCCGGCAAAGTCTACCCCCGACAGCCCAGCGAAGCCCGACAGCCCAGCGACCCCCCCACGGATAAGCAATCCCGGCTGCGCGGTGCCGAAGGGAAAGTGCGGGTACTCACGGCGGCATTTTTACAAGAGCAATCGCCCCCAAACCCGGACGCCGTGCCAACTGCACCAAAGGCACAAGGGACCGACGCCCCACCAGCGGATACACCACCGAATGCCGCCACACCTACCGACCCTGCTACGACATCCACGACACCCGCCGCGACAACCCCAGCAGCGGATAATCCGCCAGTGACCACCTCCCCCCAGACCACTTCCGCAGACAGCAATTCCACAGACACCCCGGCAAAGAATCCCCCCGCGACCACCGACGCGGCGGTTCCACCCGCGGATGGCTCTAGCACCGGGGCCACGGACACGACCACCCAGTCCCCGACTAATCCGGCGACGAGTAATACAACCCCCTCTACTACGACTCCCCCCAATCCCGCCACGAGCCCCGCCCCTCCTAAACCGGTGGAATACCAGCCGTTGGCAGAAGTGCGGGATGAAATCCGCCAGCGTCTGGCACGGGAAAAGGCATTTACGGAAAAAGAACGAATTTTGAACGCCTTGACCGAGAAAATGCTGGATCACGCCAATCTGCGCAAGGTCAAAGAACTGGACCATACCGATCCCACAAAGCCGTTCGTCTTTACCCCCTTTGCAGTCGAAGTCGTGGGCCAGGAAATGGCGATTGAGGGGCGAACCGTGACCTTGGTCTCGGCCGTGGACTTTGGCCGTAGCGAGCTAGCCCAGTCGCTGGTCAACGCGGGCGATAACCGGCAGTTTCCCCTCAGCCAGTTGGCCTTTAATCAAAAAATGCTAACCCCGTACTCTCCCACGCGCAGCCAATCGGCGACCGTCGACTTTTTATTTTGGAAGACGGACGTGCAGCCCGAACGGGTCCCCGACTGGTCCGAGTCCGCCATCCAACAGCAGGTTACCACCGCCTGGAAAATGATCGAGGCCAAAAAACTGGCCACCCAGCAAGCCGAAACCTGGGCGGCCAAGGCCCGGGCCGAGAATCGCTCGATCATTGATCTACATGGTCTGGATACGCAGATCCCCGCGGCGATAACGGTGTCGGACTTTGCCTGGCTCCAGCAGACAAATTTAACATCCTTTGATGAACCACCCCTTTATGAAATCACCAAGGTTCCGGGCATCGACCAGGCGGGTGAAACATTTATGCAGACGGTCTTTTCCCTGCCGGTCAATGGTATCGGAGTGACCAGCAACCAACCCGGCACGCAGGTGTACATTGTGCAAGTGACCAAAGCCCGTGATTTGGAAAAACTGCGCGAGCAATACTTGACCGAGAGTCGGTCCGAACAAACTTTTTCTCCTTACAATCGGGTGGGGGCCTTTGAGCGCGTCGAGTCGGAGCGGCAACTGTTTGAAAACCTGAAAAAGCAATATGGCGTGCAACTGACCCGCCCCTTGGGGACGGAAATGCTGGAAGAATGGAAGCTCGAGTAACCGCGCTATCCCTCGTCGGCCAGTAACTCCCACCCCGCGGCTCCTTCCCGTATTTCCTGCCCCAACGCGCTTACTCCGCGCGGCACACCAGCGCCACGCATTGGGCCATGATCGCTTCTTCCCGTCCCACGGCATCGACCCCTTCGCCGGTTTTGGCCTTGATGCCGACTTGACCGGCGTCAATTTGCAAGATCTGGGCCACGCGCGCGGCGATGGCCCCTTTATACGGCGATAATTTTGGCCGCTGCGCAAAGACAATACAGTCTAGATTTATAATCCGCCAACCCGCCGCGCGGATCCGCGCGTCGGCCACTTGCAACATTTCCGCCGAATTCCGCCCCCGGTTGGCGGGGTCGGTATCGGGAAAAAGTTCCCCGATATCCCCCAGGGCCGCCGCCCCTAACAGCGCGTCGGTGATCGCGTGAAGGAGCACATCGGCATCGCTGTGTCCCACCGCGCTGCGTGTCCAGGGGATGGAAACCCCGCCAATCAAGAGTGACCCACCATCCGTCAGTCGATGCGTGTCATGGCCCAGGCCAATACGGTAATTCATGGTAGCTCCCCTCCGCCGGAGGGGAGAGGGAAAAGGGGTTAGGGAACGGGGAACAGTGCAAGGGGTCAGGGGATAGGGGCAAGGGGGCTGGCACTAGTAATTCGTAGTTCGTAATCGTTCCTTGACACCGCGACTTACTCAAAATACGCTATCTTCCAGTCATTCTACGCCCAGCGGCGGCGTATTGGCAAACGCGGACCGGCCTCCCCGGACCGTGCTATTGGCAGCAGTTTTTGAGGAGTATCACGCGCCATGTCCCAAGCTACAGCACACCCATCGGCCAAACCACTCAATCTGGGCCTGATCGGCTACGGTTTTATGGGCCGGGCCCACACCAACGGTTACAAGCGGGTCAATGATTTTTTTGACCTGCCGTATCGGCCGGTGCTCAAGGCGGCTTGCGCCCGCAACGCCGAAAAGATCCAGGCGTTTGCCGACCAATGGGGGTATGAATCGATTGAGACCGACTGGCGCAAGCTGATCGAGCGCAAGGACATCGACGCGATTGATATTTGCGTGCCGAATAACCTGCACAAGGAGATCGCCATTGCCGCGGCCCGCGCGGGCAAGATGATTCTGTGCGAAAAGCCGCTGGCCATGAACACCGTCGAAGGGGAAGAGATGTGCGCGGCGGTGGAACAGGCCGGGGTTCCCAACACGGTTTGGTACAACTATCGCCGCGTTCCCGCGGTGACCATGGCCAAGCAACTGGTCGATGAGGGACGGCTGGGGCGGATTTTTCATTACCGGGCCAACTTTTTGCAGGACTGGACCATCAACGCCGACCTGCCCCAGGGGGGAAACGCCCTCTGGCGGTTGGATGTCGCCGCCGCCGGCTCCGGCGTGACCGGGGACTTGCTCGCGCATTGCATCGACACCGCCATTTGGATCAATGGTCGGATCAACACCGTGTCGGCCATGACCGAGACCTTTGTCAAGGAACGCCTGCACAACCTCACGGGCAAAAAAGAACCGGTCGGCATCGACGACGCCTGCGCTTTTCTGTGCCGCTTTGACAATGGTTCGCTGGGCCTGTTTGAATCGACCCGCTACGCCCGCGGGCATAAGGCGTTGTATACGTTTGAGATTAACGGCGAAAAGGCCTCGATCAAATGGGACCTGCACGACCTGCACCGCCTGCAATATTTTGAATATGGCGACGAGGGAAAGATGCGCGGCTGGAAATCCATCCATGTCACCGATGGCGACCAGCCGTACATGGGCCGGTGGTGGGTGCCGGGGCTGCAAATTGGCTACGAACACAGCTTTGTGCACCAGGTGGCGGACTTTTTGCAGGCCCTGGGGGATGGCAAGCCCTGCCCGCCGACCTTCCGCGACGCGCTCGAAACGCAAAAAATTTGTGACGCGGTCCTGGCCAGCGCAAAAACGGGACAATGGAATGAAGTTATCTAAATGTCATTTGTGGAAAGATATAATTTATCACATAAATAATTGGAAATTTTCAACCTAGTTGGATAACATAACGACATAGGAATTTACTTTATTGACAACCGATAACGAATTTGCAGGGGCAATCAAGATGCACACGCGTACGCAATTTGAATCCCTGGAACACCGCCTCCCCTTGGCTGGCAATATCACCGCCAGCTTTGACAATGGCGTCCTCACGCTGGCCGGCGACGACCTGGCCAACGCGGTCGAAGTCGGCCTGGCCGCTCCCGGGCAGGTGTTTGTTCAGGGCGTGGGCGATTTGCAACAAAACCAGCCCACGGCAATTAATGGCGTGGCCAACGGGACCCAAGTATTTACCGGCGTTGACAAGCTCTATGTGTATTTGCGCGGCGGCGATGACGAATTACGGGTCAATAATATCGCGCTTTCGGTCCTGCATGTCGAAGGGGGAACCGGCAGCGACAATGTCCGCATCGGCGCGCCCCAGGCGGCGTTTCTGGGGGCCTTGGGGAATATCAACGATGGTTCCGTGGGCGTGTCGCAAACATTGCGGGTCGATTTGGGGACCGGTGGGGATGAACTGGTCCGCCTGCAGCGGGTCTTTGGCGGCGCGGCGTGGGATCTCGACGCCACCAGCGCGCTCGCGCGGGTGCAGGTGTTTGACGCCTCAAGCGGCGCGGTCGATGTGCGCACCGGCGGCGGGAACGATTTGCTCTTGATTTACAATCATACGGCGCACGGCGTGGTCAATATAAACACGGACGGCGGTAACGACCAACTGCAACTGGTCAATAGCTCGCTGCGCAAGGATGCGTTTTTAATTGGCGGCGACGGGGATGACCTGTTTGGGCTGGATGTGAACAATTACGGCGGGTTGGTCCAGGCGGATACCGGCGCGGGGAATGATTTTCTGCTGTTTTCGCGGTCGGTCGCCGCCAAGGAAGTGCGGTTATTTACCGGCGGCGGCTTTGACACGCTGCTGGTCGGGCGCTATTACACCTCGCCCAATACGCTGGCCAACGGCGGCAGCACCGCCAAAAAGATCACCATCGACACCGGCGCGCAGACCGATACCGCGCACGTGGCGGCCAACGCGGTGGATGATTTTTATGCGGCGTATGGCGCGGGGGACGATAATGTGACGTTTGATTACAACCTGATCCGCCATCGGGGCACGGCGGACGGAGGAGGGGGCTCTAACCCGCTGACACAACTGGGTGGAAATAATTTGAAGTTTCTGAATTTTACCTAGATTACCCTGCTAGGAAATGGCATGTTCCCCGCTGGCAACCGGCACATTTTGCGGTCGGATTCTTATTGATAATTTTTTAGCTCTCAAGCAAATCGTAAATTTATCGAGTTCCTTATACTAATCGCTAGTAATCATAGCGCGGTTTTTACCAGTATACCAGAGGATTCCGCAACTCCGTTGGAGTAGGAGTTCATTGATTTTCCCCTTTACCCAGGGTTGTTCGCTGCGTTCCAACCCGTGGGCTTTGTTCCCCAGTATTACCAATGAACAGGGCGCGTTGCGGTACTCCCTCTCCCTCTGGGAGAGGGCCGGGGTGAGGGAATTTACCGCAACGCGGTTATGGAACTCAGCCCAGGGTTGCCGCGTAGCGGCTACCCTGGGAATACCGCAAGCCAAAAAATTCTACCGCAACGCGGTTGCGTTATCCGTAAACAATCTATTAATACTAGGTCCATTCGCAAATTGTTAGCCGTGCTGTTATCAAACTCTTTATTCAATATTACTTTACCTAAACAAGTGTTTAATCGTTTTATCTTCTTAACGCACCGCAAATGCGACTGACCGGAATCAGGTTGACCCCCGATGCACCGTGAAATCCAAATCCTGGCCTTGATTCAATTTTTGATCGTCGGCCTGTCGCATTTTTGCTATCCCCGCGCTTGGGCGGAGTTTTTTATCTGGCTGCGGGGGCGGGGTTATGCGGGCGTCTTTGTGCATGGCTTTCTCAGTTTGGCGCTAGGCTCGCTGGTTGTGGCGTTTCATCAGGTCTGGGCGGGACCAGCCGCCGTGCTGACCGTCGTCGGCTACATCTACCTTTTCAAGGCGGCACTTTGCTTCTTGTGGCCCGCCACCCAGATGGCCACGCTTGGTCGTGTCTCGGTTGAGCGCACTTGGGTGTTTATGGTACCCGGAGTGGTTTATATCCTCATCGCTGGCGTGCTAATGTATGCGCTCTGGGAAAAGCGGTAATAGATATTAACACGGCAAATTAAATGCACCGCAGGCCCTCGGAAGACTGGATGACGGGCCATTGAACACCGCAAAACACGGCAGAGCTCGTGTGGGTCAGGGTTAATTAGGGGTTCCCTGAGTAGCCACTGAGCATAAACCTCGGGCTGAGTTACCAAACCGCCTTGGGGAAGAAAGCAACCAATTCGGCAACGGAGTTGCCTCCTACAATTCTGCGCGCCCCGCACCGCCGATATCAACGGCCGCTTTGTGTGTGGTTAACGAGCACCCAGCATTCAAAAAAACCAGCAACCAAATACCGCGCTCCGCTGCGCGTCGCGGCTAAGCAAAACTCCCGCGTCCCGCGACTCTCGCCTCCCATCCCTCATTCCGCCGATACGAGCGGCGGCTTTGTGCGGGAGCAGCTTACCAAATACCAAACGCCAAAAACCAAACGCCACGTCCCGTCCGGCGGACGGGACCTACTTTCCTCCCTAGCCCAGTCCCCGTGCTTCGCCCAGGACGGGCGCTTTGCCAATACCGTAATATGTAAACCCGTATTGGCGGGCTGCTTCGGGGTTGAGGACATTCCGCCCATCAAAAACCAGTGGTCGGGCCAGGGCGCGTTTAAGCTCGTCCCAGTCGGGATTGCGGTAGTCCCCCCATTCGGTCACGATGGCCAGGGCGTCGGCACCGGCCGCGGCCGCCAGCGGATCGACGGCATAGTGCAGCTTATCTCCGTAAATTTTTCGCACGTTGGCCGTGGCCACCGGGTCATGCACCCTCACCACGCAACCCGCCCCCAGCAGTTGGTCGATCAGCACCAGCGACGAGGCCTCGCGGATGTCATCCGTCCGGGGCTTAAACGCCAACCCCCACACGGCTATGATTTTCCCCCGCAGTTCCCGCCCAAAGAATTGCTCGATCTTGCGAAAGAGGGTCTCTTTTTGCCGCAGATTGACTTGGTTTACCGCGTCCAAGAGCGTGGGTTGGATGCCGCACGCGCGGGCCAGTGCCGAAAGCGCCCGCACATCCTTGGGAAAGCAGCTTCCGCCGTAGCCGACTCCCGGCATGAGAAACTCAAACCCAATTCGGCGGTCATGGCCGATGCCGCGGCGGACCTCGTCGATGTCGGCCTCCAGCTTTTCACACAGGTTGGCGACTTCGTTGATAAAGCTGATTTTGGTCGAAAGCATGGCGTTGGCCACGTATTTGGCCATTTCAGCGCTTTCGGGGGTCATTACTAAAAATGGGTTGCCGCTTTGCAGGAAGGGCTCATACAGCAGGCGCAGAATCTCGCCCACCGGCGGACTGCGCACACCCACCACGACGCGGTCGGGGTTGAGAAAATCCTCGATTGCGGCCCCTTCCCGCAAAAATTCGGGGTTATTGGCCACTTCGCACTCGCGGCCGGTTAGCTCCATGAGCCGCTTGTGCACCTGGGCGTTCGTTCCAACGGGGACAGTGCTTTTAATAACGACAATCGCGTGCGGTTGCAGGTGCGGGGCCAGCCCCTCCAGCGCCTGCAGCATGTATTGCAAATCCGCCGAGCCGTCACTGGCGGCGGGGGTCCCCACGGCCAGAAAAACCAGCTTGGCCTGCGGAATGGCCGCTGCGGCCTGGGTGGTAAAGTGCAGCCGCCCCGCGCGCAGGTTCCGCTCGACCATTTCGGCTAGGCCTGGCTCATAAATGGGGACTTCGCCAGCGTTCAGCCGCGCGATCTTGCGTTCGTCAATATCGACGCAAAAGACCTGATTGCCGCTTTCGGCAAAGCAGGTTCCCGTGACCAGGCCAACGTATCCGGTGCCAATAATTGCGATCTTCATGGTGTATCGGAAATGTGAGTGCGCAAGCGGTAGTTCGGGGCGCGGGCATTAGCCCGCGATCCAAATGTTTACGGCTGAATATGTTGAAAAATGAGGATGAATCGGGCCTGTGATTATTAGCCTACGGGCACTAGCCCACAGTTGAATAACGCTCAAAAATCAAATTTAACCGGACGCTAGCGCGTTCCGGCTGATGGCATCAGCCGACGGGCGCTAGCCCACGGTTGTATGACCCCACGGTTAAATAACGCTCAAATCGGCTCCAGGTAGTAATCTTCCACTTCCAGCGACACGCCTTGCTGTAAAAAGCGGACTTCCACGATGAGGCGGGATTGCGTCCGCCGCTCGGCCACGGTCCCTTCCACGCCCAGGAGCGCGCCACTTTTGACGCGTACCCTTTGTCCGGGCTGCAGGCGGCTTTCCACGGTCAAGGGAGCATTTGCCGTGATCAGCCGTTCGACCTGGCTGAGGTCAAATTGCAGTTGCCTTTGGTCGGGCACCGCCAAGGTTTGGGAAATACGGTTGGTGGTCAAAGCCCGCCCCCGTTCCTCGGGGGTTCCCCATAAAAACAAATAACCCCCAAATAACGGAACTTGCGACTTGCGCCGCTTTCCCCCGATGACATGGGTGCGCGTCACCAGCGGCAGATAAAAGGGGATCTGCCAGGTGAGCAAGTCGCGAGCGAGCGATTTTTCTTGGCGGGCTTTGGTATAAATGGCCCACCACGCCCGCGCCGCGGGGTTAGCGGTTGTTTCCGGCGCGGTAGGGACCGTCGGCGCGTCGTGACTGTTGGCCAACAAATCCGGCGGGTAGAGGTGCGTTTCGGTGCGAATAAACGGCATATAACGGTCGTGGGGGGCGTTCCCCAAAAAGCCAGGGGCCAGGGACCGAGCCTAAATTTAGTAAAATGCTACGTTAGTATAGCATTTTATTCGCTCCGCCCGAGAGTGCATCCGCGGCGAATTCACTTGATTTCACGCGGATTTCACAATCGCATCATAGTCGGCCCAATCGGTTTGAGGTAAATTGTCGTTGAGGCGGGGATGGGGGCGGATAACGGACCAGGGGTTGTCGCCGCCGATTACTTTTTTCATTGTAAAAAAATCGCATGACTGCTGGACTTGCTTGTATTGCCGGTGCGCGCCCCAATTTTATGAAGATCGCCCCCCTGGTAAAGGCGTTTACGGCGGCAAATCTCGATCCCTATGTGATCCACACCGGCCAGCATTACGACGAAAAAATGAGCGAATCGTTTTTTCGCGATTTGGGCATTCCGCAACCGCGCGTCAATCTCGAGGTCGGTTCCGGCTCGCACGTCTTTCAAATTGCCGAGGTCATGAAACGTCTGGAGGCCGAATTTGCCAAACAGCCCCCTCGGGCGGTCGTTGTGGTGGGGGATGTGAATTCCACGGTGGCAGGAGCGATAACCGGGGTGAAGCTGGGGATCCCCGTCGCGCATGTGGAAGCAGGCCTGCGCAGCGGGGACCGATCAATGCCAGAGGAGACCAACCGCATTTTAACGGATGCCATTGCCGATTGGTTGTTTACCTCGGAACCGGCGGCCAATGACAACCTGCGGCGGGAAGGGGTGCCGGAGGAAAAAATCCACTTTGTGGGAAATGTCATGATCGACACGCTGCTGGAAAATCTGCGGCGCGCCCGGCAGGTCAAGGCATACGAACAGTTTGATGTGCCGTCGCGGGGATATGCGGTCTTGACCCTGCATCGCCCGTCCAATGTTGACCAACCGGAGCGGCTGCAATCGATTTTGCGGGCCATTACCCAACTGCACCGCCAGGTGCCGGTGCTGTTTGTGATGCATCCCCGGACGCAGGCCAAAATTCGCGAGTTTGGCTTTGCTGACCAACCGGAACTCAACGGCTACCGTTGGATCGATCCGCAGCCCTATCATTCCATGCTTAGTTTGACAGAAAATGCCCGCCTGGTTCTGACCGACTCCGGCGGTCTGCAAGAGGAAACCACCATGCTGGGCGTTCCCTGCCTGACCATTCGCGACAATACCGAGCGACCGATTACGATCGATGTGGGGAGCAACCGGCTGGTGTCGCATGAAACGGGCGTCCTAGCGACGGCTATTCGCGACTGTCTGGATATCAGCGACAAACCTTGGCAAGTGCCGGAATTGTGGGATGGACAGGCGGCGGTCCGCATCGCCGAGATTCTGCGGCGGGATTTGAACTAAGGAATGGGTGATTTTCCGTTATTCCCCACCGTAAATCGGAGATTTCTGATTGAACGGGGAGTGCTTTGGAATATTTCGTTGTATAGAATGCATTACTCCCTGACATGATGGTTTGACGTCCTACCTGTTTGCCTGGTTTTATTCCTCCCTTGCCAGGCCGCCACCCCGCCTGCTTGGCCAATTCTTGCCATATTGCAACTATGTCTGACGCTCCAAAATTGGACGAATTGCTTAAGTTGTATTATGCGGACCCCCGTCAATTAGCCGAGTTTACACCGGTGGATTCCGCGGAAATGCCCCGAGTATACCAGGAACTGCTCGCCCACGAGCATCACATGACCGTGACGGTGGAGAACCACCATGGCTGTCTGGTGGATGTGGAAGTATTATCGGCGGGGCAGGCGGGGGAATACTACATTCGTAAAATTGTGCTGCGGCGGCAGTCGGATGGGCGGGTGGTGTTGTTTGGCATTGTGCGGCTGCAATTAGCGGCGGTCAGCGAGGGGGTGCGAGCGGAAATTTTGAGCCAGCGTTTGCCGCTGGGGCGGATCCTCATTCAACATAATGTCTGGCGGCAGATTCATTTGTGCCAATTGTACAAAGTCATTTGCGCCCCCGAACTGGCGGAAATTTTTGGCTGCGCCGCGGGGACCACCACCTATGGGCGGAGGGCGATGATCAGCATGGACCACCAGCCGGCGTTGCAGCTTTTGGAAATTGTCTCTCCGGAGTGACGCCGCATGAAAATCGCCTATCTGGGAGCGGGCGCGGCGGGGCGCATCTGCGGCGCGTGTTTTCATGACAACGGCCTGGCCACGGCGCTGCGGGCCCGGGGAGAAGACCTGCTGCTGATTCCCACGTATACGCCCATTCGCACCGATGAAGAGAACGTCAGCCATTCGCGGATATTCTTTGGCGGCGTAAATGTGTATTTGCAGCAAAAATCGGCTCTCTTTCGGCATACGCCGTGGTTTTTGGACCGGTTATTGGATTCTCCACCGCTGCTCGATTGGCTATCGCGGCGCAGCGCGGGAATGGAAGCCAAGGACCTGGGGGACTTGGCCGTCAGCACGCTGCAAGGACGCGACGGCAAGCAGCGCAAAGAGGTCGAAAAACTAGTTTCCTGGCTAGAGCGGGACTTTCGGCCCGATATTGTCCACCTTAGCAATATCCTCTTGGTGGGACTGGCCGAACCACTGGCCGAACGTCTGGGCGTGCCGATCCTGAGTAGTCTGATGGGGGAGGATATTTTCTTGAATGGGCTGGTCGAACCGCACGCCAGCCAGGCCCGCGAACTGTTGCGGGCCAAGTCCCGAGCGATCGCCCAGATGGTGGCGCTGAATGACTATTACGCCGACTACATGAGTGAGTATCTGCAATACCCGCGCGGAAAAATCAGCGTGATCCGGCATGGGCTAAATCTGGATGGATATCCTCCCGTGCGGCAGCGGCATTGGAATATAAATCAAGCGCAGCCGGTGCGGATTGGTTATTTTGCCCGGATCGCGGTGGAAAAGGGGCTGCACCAGTTGGTGGAGGCGTTTGCGCTATTAACCGGGCAACCGGATTTGCCCCCGCTGGAACTGCATGTTGCCGGGTATATGTCGGCCGCGGACCAGCCGTATTTTCAACGGATCACCGAGCGCGTGGCCGAACTGGGCCTGCGGGAAAAATTTATCCATCAGGGCGAACTGGACCGCGCGGCCAAGTTGCGGTTTCTGAGCGAGCTTGATCTATTCGCCGAACCAACCATATATCACGAAAGCAAAGGGATTTCCGTGCTCGAGGCCCTGGCCAGCGGCGTGCCTGCGGTGTTGCCGCGACATGGAACGTTTCCGGAATACATTGCCGAAACCGGCGGAGGCAGCCTGTGCGAGCCGGAAAATCCCGCCGACCTGGCGGCCAAGCTGCGCGAGCTGTTGCTTGATCCCGCTGGGGCGTCATCCCGGGGCCTGGAGGCGGCGGCCGCCATCCGCGAAAAATTTACCGCGGACCAAATGGCCCTGCGCCATCAAGAGTTGTATCACAACATCTTGGGTGGGAGGTAAGATCGCCCTGCTCATCCTGGGGAATGACACGCCTTGATTGCTTGGCTTGCGGTCGGCCGGAAAGCAATTTCCCCTCGGCCAGGAATTTGCTAGCCGCGAGAGAGGGGGTAAGTTAAAATCAACGACAGTCCCCCCGCCAGAATCCCGCCGCTCCATTGTAAAATTATGCCGCGACTTGCATCTTCCCGCACGCTGGTCTCGAGACTGCTAATGGCAATTCTGTGCATCGGCGGATCCGCGTCTTTTGCGGGGGAACCAGAAAACAAATCCGTCCCTGTTATCTTTGACACGGACATGGGGAATGACATTGACGATGTCTTTGCCTTGGGACTATTGCATGGACTCCAAAGCCGTGGCGAATGCAAAATTATCGCGGTCACGGTGAGCAAAGATCATGAATTGGCCGGGCCGTTTTGCGATGTCATCAATACTTTTTACGGTTGTGGGAATATCCCGATTGGTGTACTAAGAACGGCCAAACCGAGTGGGGACGGTCCGTACCTTACGCAAGTCATGGCTCCCGGAAAATTCAAGTTTTCCGATCATCATCAACTTTTAAAAAAATTCAGTGACGCTCCGCTGGCGGTCACTGTACTACGAAAGACGCTGGCCACCCAGCGGGATGGATCCGTGGTGGTCATCGCGGTGGGGCCGATGACAAATCTGGCGAGCCTGTTGAATTCCCCGGCGGATCAAGCGAGCGATCTGACCGGCAAGGAACTGGTTGCCGCCAAAGTTCGCTTGTTAGTTGTCATGGCGGGTGATTTCAGCCGACCCAAAGCGGAATTCAATGTGTTCAGCGATCGGGACTCCGCGGCCACCGTGTTGGCAACCTGGCCAACCGAGTTGATTGCCTGTCCCTTTGAAATGGGCAGCGCGATTCATTATCCCAGTCTGGATAACGACTTTCACTACGTGGAAGGGCATCCGTTGCTCATGGCAAATCTGGCCACCTTTGGAGGGCGCACCAATGGATTTATGGCTTGGGATCTAGTGGCCACGCTGCACGCAATTCGACCAGATCGCGGTTATTTCAACCTGTCCAAACCCGGCACAATTCGGCTGGACGCAGAAAATGTCACCCATCACGATGAGGATGCGTCGGGCAAGCATCGTTATTTGATGCCCCGTGATAATACTGAGCGGGTGCGCGAAGCCATTTCTGGCTTGGCAAGCCAGCCCCCGGCGGCGAAACAAAAATAGCCTTAGGCAGGGGAATGTCCCAACCCCCAGCCGCGGCGGTCGCGGGGGGAATCGTCCCTCCGGCGGTACAAATGCCATCATCAACGAGCCGCCACTGAATCGCGCAGCGCGGCTTCCTACATGAAATTACGAAAAATGACACTTCTTCGACCGTTAGCGCTAGGTTCCCCCTTTCCCCGGTCCCTCTCCATTGATTTCGGCATCCTGTTGATTCGACTGGCCACGGGAATTTTGCTCTGTACGGTCTTTGAAAAATTTTTACCCCGTGAAGGACGCTGGGGACCCCAAGACTGGTTCATCGCCGATGTCGCCAAGATGGGCTTTCCTTTGCCGGTATTCTTTGCCTGGTGCGCGGTGCTGGCGGAATTTTTTGGCGGAATTTTACTGGCGCTCGGCCTGCTGGCCCGCCCAGCGGCATTCTTTAACGCGGTTACAACCTTTGTCGCGGCGTTTATTTTTCACAAGGGAGATGTTTCGGGCAGTGGCCTGCTGGGGACGGTGTTTTTTGCCTCGACCCTGGGACTAACCTTGACTGGTCCGGGACGCGTGAGCTGCGACTATTTGATTTGCTATTTTTGGCCCGCGACAACGGCACAGCTCGACTTACTCGATGAACCAAAAACGCACAATAACCAGATAGCAAGCAAATAACTTTCGACAGAGTTGCTATAAATCAGCGGATCAACACGGCAGAGTGTTGCTCAAGCATCTGTCATTTGGAAAGTTAATCACATACCTACTTCTTTGTCACAGTTAATGATTTGTGTTTTACAAATCAGCCGCTGGGCGCTAACCCACGGTTTTTGCCGCTCTAAACGTGGCCTAGCGCCCTATGGCTCATCCTAAAGCGAATCGTTGACAATGCACTGTAACCTGACACAAGCGGACCCCCGCTACACTGGGTTAGACGACGAATTTCTTGAACATCCCCCCCAGGCCCAAGATTGTCGCAATCACCAGGGCAGGTAACAACGTCGGTTCTGGCACGGGAGTCGTAATGAACGCCCAATCGTCGCTAGCGGTATTATTCGTGGCCGAAAACTGAATATGCGTAATGTAATGGCCGGCTGGGGCGGACCATCCAAAAAAAGTATCGTTGGTATTAAAGGCGGCGGGAATGGTAAAATTTCGCACAACGGAGGAGTTATTGGAAAAATGAACGTTAAAACTTAGGTTATTGCCCGCTCCATTAAAGTTGGCATCGATCACGGTCATCCCAAAAGTTGTGACACGCTCCGGGAGTATTTTGTTGGATACCAGATCCAACACTTCGCCAAACACAATATCGTTAAAGTATGGAGTGGGAAAAGGATCAGGTGCCCCATTAAAAATCACGCGCGCGCCCGAAATAGCTCCACTACTACTGGAACTTCCTAAAAATCCAATTTGCCAATCTCGTCGAGCATTGGTCAATCGCAAAGATTTACCACCACCTTGAAAACGGGCATCGATCGTGCGGGCGTTAGTAAACGTTCCATTATCAAAATCAATAACCCCTCCCCGCCCTTGGTCGAACGCGGCAGCGGCAGATGCCTGCATTTGCGAAAATGTTAACGAAGTTGCGCTGACATCCACCCTATTGGTTTGCACGAGATTTTCATCATAGGTACGCACGACGTCGACGGCACCTTTGGCACTTTCGCCTAGCATTAAAACCAAAACCGCGCATAACACCCCAGTTGGAACCGCAGGAATATTGTTCATTAGCTGACACCCTCAAAGAAAGTGAAGTCCGCCGTGGATAATCGGCTAAAAATTAAGACACCCACATATTAAAACGAAATTCTCCCTCGGTCGCAACTTTTTTTAACTTTGCGGGATAATGCCAATTGCGCAGGTCTTTTGAGCAACACGAGTGTGGTGGTTAGCCCCTAGGTGGCGGCATGTTACCCTCTCGCAACTTGGCGGATGATGTTTATTAGTCCCACCACAAAAAACACATGGGAAACTTCAATTCAACTGCACCCCAAAAGACTGCAATCTTTTGTAAACTAATGCCAAGTATCATCTTAGAGGTAAATTGCAAGGTAGCGACAGGGTGACAATACAGAGGCGACAAAATGTCGCCAGGAAAGGCGCTGCGATAGTAGGGCGTGAAAATACAGAGGCGACAAAATGTCGCCACTACGGGGTACAGAGGCGACGGAACGGCGTGACAATACAGCGGCGACGGAACGTCGCCACTACGGGAGAATCGCCGCTCCTACCGCGTTACTAGCATTTTATTTTTTAATAGACCCGGAGTCTCCTCGGCGGTCGCCAAACCCGTGACATATTGCAGTTCGTTCATGGTCTTTTCCGTCTCGACCATGCTATTGGCGATTTGATTCACTTGGGTGCTGATAAACTCCGGTTCGTGGCGATTCACCGCCAATTCGCTCAAGCTGCGGATTTTGTTCTCGAGTGCTTCGATTTGCACTTTGACCAATTCAAAGTTGGCCCGCGCTTTTTGCAGATTTTCCAACCGGTCGCGGCTGGTTTGCAGATTTTCCAGCAGAGTCTGGCGGATACGTTGTTCCTGGGGGTTGGTGGAGTCCGCCGGATATTCGGCCAGCCGCTGCTCGCTACGGCGAATGTCCACCTCAATTTGGTCGTCGCTGGTCTTATTTAAAAAGCGGGCCAGCGATTGATGCGTATACAACAGCCGCAAATGCAGCCATAGGAGCCGGTCCAGCCCCTCGGTCTGAAAATTTTCCAGACCCACGGCGGGTAGTTCCCCCGGTTGGCGCAGATCCCCCGCGATTTGCTCTAGCTCTAGGCACCGCTGCCGCAACTGCAAAAACCTGTCCAGCGACTCGCGCGGCAGGGTCTGCATGATCCGCTCCAGCGCCTTTTGCGATTCCTCGCCCACCGTGGCGCGGGTGGCTTTGGCCTCTTGGGCCTCGACATAACTTTGAAATTTGGGGTTGGTGGACAACATTCCCAGGTAGGCGACTTCCCCCGCCGCCACCAGCGACAGGCCGATTTCCGGGTTGTCCGTCATGAGCGACAACGCCACACCGGCACCCATGACTAGCAGGTTCCAATGGTTCAGAAAGGCCGTTTTCAGGTACTTGCCAAAGCCCAAGGGAGAATTCCTGCCAAAATGAGGTAAAAAATGGCCCCGGGGAGCGAAAAAACTTCACGTTCCTTCGCCACCCCCCGACTGTCCTTATTGTTGTGATCCGAGGTGGCGATGCAAGCCCTAGCCAGCGGGAATTGGTCAAGGGGGACGGCCTAAGCCCGCCGGAGGATCAATCGGACATGCACCTCTTATAACGGGAAGGTCGGCCCCGCCGGCTAATGATTTTTCCACCTAAAAATTCTATCAAAATTCCCGCTCATACTAGGCGATTTTTCGGGCTTTGATTACGATACGGACACGTTATTGGCATTAGGAGCAGCTGGCATAACCCGACGCCCAACGCGGGCTAGCCGCAGGTGCCGCTCCCCGAAACGATTTTTTTAATTCGCGGCTTTTGCAGGAGTTTTTTTCATGAGCACTTCTTGGCGGATGGTGCGTGTAAGCTTGGTGCTAGCGTGCCTGGTGGGGATTTGTTGGGCGAAGGGGGGACATGCCCAGGGAACGGGAACGGAAACTAGCGCGGCGGCGCCGATGAATCCCGAAACGACAACCACGGCGGCGGCCCCCGCGCCGGAAACGCCGGCGGTTTCTCCCCCGGCTACGCAGGCCGACGTGGCCGCAGCCAAAAATGCGGCGAATATGAACGCGAATAACGCTTGGATGCTGACCAGTTCAGCTTTGGTGTTATTTATGACCGCGCCGGGGCTGGCCATGTTTTATGGCGGTCTGGTGCGCAAAAAAAATGTGCTCAGCGTTATTATGCAGTGTCTATTTCTCATGGGCATGATGAGCGTCGTGTGGGCAATCTATGGATACACATTGTCCTTTGGCGGGGACAATACCGCAGCAGACGCTCCCGCCTACACAAAATATATTGGCACGACGGATAATCTCATGCTCAAAGGCGTCACTCCCGAATGGGATGAAGCCACCAAATCCAGAAAGACATTTAATTTCTCCGGCGGCGGGATTGACCTGATCCCCATGCCCACGCACATGTTGTTTCAAATGATGTTTTTTATCATCACCCCCGCGCTCATTTGCGGAGCTTTTGCCGAGCGGATGAAATTTAGCGCGATGGTGCTCTTTAGCCTGCTGTGGGGGACGCTGATATACACACCGCTGTGCCACGCGGTCTGGGACACGGGAATCTTGGCCTGGGGGAGCCCGAATGCCATTCAGGGGGGCGCGCTCGACTTTGCCGGGGGGACCGTGGTGCATATTAGCTCCGGCGTGTCGGCCCTGGTCTGCGCCCTGGTTATTGGCAAGCGGGTCGGCTATGGCATCAAGCCCATGCCTCCGCACAATTTGACTTATACGGCCCTGGGGGCCGCGATGCTATGGGTAGGTTGGTTTGGCTTTAATGGCGGCAGCGAATTGGCGTCCGACGACATCGCCGCCAGTGCTTTTGCCGCGACGCACTTTTCCGCGGCGGCCGCCACGCTCTCTTGGGCGGGAATGGAATGGATTTTACGCGGCAAACCGAGCGTCCTGGGGGCGGCGTCGGGGGCGGTGGCGGGACTGGTGTGCATTACGCCCGCTTCGGGATTTGTGGACCCGATGTCGGCGATACTGATGGGCCTGGCGGCGGGGGTGGTGTGCTTTATCGCGTGTACCAGCCTGAAAAACAGCTTTGGCTATGATGATTCGCTGGATGTATTTGGCGTGCATGGGGTCGGCGGCACCCTCGGGGCGATCTTGACCGGCGTGTTTGCCACCCGCGCGGTCAACGACTGGGGCCTCTACTTGCATGATTCGGGGTTAAAGGATGTGCAACCCGGTTCGCCCTTGGGAATTCTAGATGGAAATTACAGCCTGATCGTGGGGCAGATCACCGCCACGGTTATTACCTGGATCGTGGCGATTGTCGGGAGCTTTATTCTGCTCAAGGTGTTGGACATGACCGTGGGCCTGCGTGTCAGCGAGCAAGAGGAACAGCAGGGCCTGGATGTCAGCCAGCACGGCGAAGAAGGGTATATCTTTCAGTAGTGATTAGCAGGCGGGTTTGCCCCGTTGTGCTAATTGATGATAGAACCGCCAGCCGTCCGGGTAATCGGACGGCTGGCTTTTTTTGTGGATTGTTGCCGCAACATCGACTACCCGGGGGTAAACAGCACCGGGAGTTGTACCACTCTATAAAAGACTGCTTGCTAACTTACGATGATTGCATTTTCCGGAGAGTTGCGGCTTGAATCGTTTCCCATGGGATCACGTCATCAGGATTTGCCAAATCGTCGTTAAGGCGACTATCTAATTCATTACGTTGTTGCATCGTCAGCAACGAACCCGGTTGTGGGGCAAAATCATCCAAAGGCCCATTAAAGTCAGGAGCCATCCAGTGCTCGGTATCTTTGGCGGAGCCTGGCTGACATGGCCAAGTGGTACGCACAGGTTTGGTTACAATCGCTTGAGGCAACCCCTCAACGGTTAAGATGATTTCTTCACCTGGAATCATTCCGGCAATTAATTGTTCTAGTGAAGTAGCGGCGACTTGGAGGGGCATGGTGCGCGACATGGAAATTAAATTCAGTTATGAATAAGCATGTGGTAGTCATATCGCCCGTCGTACCGTGGGCCTTCATCTTTAATTTCGCGCATTTTCACCGCAAAGCCAAGCGAAACCGGTTGCGATAAAGAAATAAGCCGCGCCCTTACCCTTTGGATTTTCGCTGGATGCTGCGGCTCCCTACTATTCTTGTGTTGGGAATTCTCCGTTTTCCTAGTATTCAAAACAGGTTATAATTTTAAGATCAGCAGCTCCCGTAGTATCGCCCGATGAATACCGTTGCCCCCCTCTTTTTGCACTGACGGCACCCCATGTCCGCCTCTCCCCCCGCCTTCCCTTCGGTAAATTCCCCTCCCACTGGAAAAGCCGCTCAGCCCCGCTTTGCATCACAGTTATTAAACGCCCACTGGCAAAACGTGCTCTTGGCCGGGGTGATATTGGCTGGCGGGGGACTCCTGTGGTATTTATCGAGCGGCGCAAATCCCCCCTCCGTTCCCTTGGGCGACTCTTTGCAAGATGCCGGCCCCGCCGAGCAGGTCGCCTTTGCCCAACCCGCCAAGAATCCCGCCAAACCTCTCACGCTGGCCACGATCCCCTTTGACGGGCAAAAGGCGTATGAATACCTCAAGCAAATTTGTGCCATTGGCCCGCGCGTCAGTGGAACGCCCGGGATGGAAAAGCAGCAAAAGCTGCTTATTGAACATTTTGAAAAACTGGGAGCCAAGGTGAGCAAGCAAGAGTTTTTGGCTCGCCACCCGCTGACCGGTGAGCAGCTCACCCTGGCCAACCTGGTGATCAAATGGCACCCCGATCGCCAAGAACGGATTTTACTCTGTGCCCATTATGACACCCGTCCCTATCCCGACCGCGATCCGCGCAATCCCCAGGGCGTGTTTATCGGCGCAAATGACGGGGCTAGCGGCGTGGCACTGCTGATGGAACTGGGCAAGCAGATGCCAGCCCTAAAGGGTGCCGTGGGAGTCGATTTTGTGTTGTTTGACGCCGAGGAACTGATTTATGGTGCGGATACCAGCGAGGGATATTTTTTAGGCTCGGGCTTTTTTGCCAAGGAATACGCCACGGGAAAATGGGACTGTAAATACAGGTGGGGCGTGCTCTTGGATATGATTGCCGATAAAAACCTCGAGTTGCCCGTCGAGCCGACTTCTTGGAGTTGGGCCGAATCGCAACCGCTGATTAAGGAAATCTGGTTGACCGCCCGTGACCTGGGAGTGAGCGAATTTCAAAATAAGATTTTTGATCGCGAGATTCAGGATGATCACTTGATGCTGTACCATGTGGGAAAAATCCCCAGCGTGGATATTATTGACATGAATTATAAATATTGGCATACCACGCAGGATACTCCGGCCAATTGCTCGGCCCTGTCATTGGCCAAAGTCGGCTATGTGCTGCAGGAATGGCTGAAAAAAGCGACAGAGAAGTAAGCGGGCGTTGCCTGATTCTTATCTGTGCCGCCGCCGAGACGGGGAAAATTGTGGGGAACGCCGCGATTTGGCGGGGGAAATCGCTGGACCTTGGCTCCAAAGTATGCTAATTTCGCGGTTTTGCCGCGCTCCCCTTGCTGCGCGCTCAAATTCCCCTTCCCGCCAGTTTTCATCCCTTGTACGTCCACGCCCGCCTCCGGATCGTTCTTTCATATCATGCCGCAAAATCCCTACCAGGCTTCCCAAGTTCCCCAGGCTAAAGTTGTTCCTCCCGCCAGTCCATTGACCGTTACCGCCTGGCTGATCTGTATTATCGCCGCAATTGGTTTTGCGTTTGATATTTATGAACTACTGATGTTGCCGCTGATCTTGCGACCGGCGCTGTTGGAGTTATTAAATGTCACGCCCGGCACGCCGGAATTTAACTATTGGTTGGGGATGTTGTTTTATGTGCCGGCGTTCGCAGGGGGGATATTTGGCCTGTGGGGGGGGTATTTGACGGATTTGTTAGGTCGGCGGCGGGTATTGACCTGGAGCATCTTACTCTATGCGGTATCCGCTTTTTTGGCCGGATATTCGACCAATATCTATCAACTGCTGTTTTTACGCTGTACCACGTTTATCGGAGTTTGTATCGAGTTTGTGGCGGCCGTGGCTTGGCTGGCGGAGTTGTTTCCCAATCCCCAGCAACGGGAAAAGGTCCTGGGCTACACCCAGGCTTTTTCATCCATCGGTGGGCTGTTGGTGGCGGTGGTGAATGGTATTTGCATTACATATGGAAACTACTTTCCGCCGATTGGCATTCCTGAAAGCCTTAGCGGCCTGTGGGGAACCATTGATCCCGCGCACCAGCACGAGGCGTGGCGATACACGCTGATGTCGGGGCTGATTCCCGCCTTGCCGCTGTTGATTATCAGGCCATTTCTGCCGGAATCCCCCGTATGGGCCCAAAAGCGGGCCACGGGCACGCTCCGGCGGCCCAGTATCGCCGCGATTTTTGCCCCGGAACTGCGAAAAACCACCATCGTCACCACACTCATGTTTGCCTGTAGCTATGGGGCGGCCTTTGGCGCTATCCAGCAGATGCCGCAGATTGTGCCCGGACTGACGGAGGTCCAGGCCGGTGGTCAGGCCGCGGCCGATGCCGCGGCAAAAAAGCTCACCGCCGCCGGCGAGCCGGATAAAGTGGTGGCCGCCCGTTCCCGGGCCGCTTCCGGAACTTATACTCAAAAAATCGCCGCTGAATATACCAAGGTGCAGGAGATAGGAGGGTTGGTGGGGCGGTTTTTGATGGCGTATTTGGCGGTGATTTTCATTAGCCGCCGCGCGCTGTTGCGGGTGTTTCAGATTCCCGGACTGCTCTTTGTGCCACTCTTGTTTTATTTCTTTTTGCAAATACCCAACACGACTTTCTTTGAAATTCCACTGGAGAGCGTTTTTTTAGGCCGGTTACCGATCACGACGATGTCCGTGGGGATGTTCTTTGCCGGATTATTCACGGTGGCCCAATTTAGCTTTTGGGGCAATTACCTGCCGCTGGTATATCCGGTGCATTTGCGAGGGACGGGGGAGAGCTTTGCCGCGAACATTGGCGGGCGGATGATTGGCACCTCGTTCGCGGCGGTGACCTCGATTATCGCGGGATTTAATTGGAGCGGCCAAGCGATGGACACCTGGAGCGCGCCGCTCAAGACCAGCTTGACCGCGGCGGGGGTGGCGTTGTTTGTCTATCTGGCGGGAACGATCTTATGCTCGTTTTTGCCCGAGCCCGATCCCCATATGGAAGAATAGCTGTCGGCCACCGTGCCCAGCGGCAACGTTCGTATGTTGATCAACCAATAAATAGGCCGCATCAATCCACGGGGATTCATGCGGCCTGATTAAATATCCCCCACGCCGGAAAACGGTGTGGATGAATACCTTTATGTTGATATGTTCCAGCTTGTGATGAATTATCCCGTTAGCCAACCTGCAGTTGAGTTTGGGTCAGGGCGGTCACCACATCATGCAAGCGCTTTAAGCTGCCAAATTCCTTGATCATGCTATGCGCTTTCATCAGTTCGTCAAAACTGATAGGTCCATCCGTCGCGGCGACGCGTTGCTTTTTCTTGGGTGCGCCATTGGATTTCTTGGACTTATACATGCTAAACATTTGGGGACTGATATCCAGATTAAATTTCTCCTTGACCAGGACGACGCCTTCCTTGGGCTTGATCGCGGGATTATCCCGCAGGATTTCCTGTACCGCCGACATTTTGGTTTTGCCTTCCGCGGATTTACGTCGTGCCATGCAAATCAACTCCTCTAGAACAAAAAAGGTCATAAATTAGTCCGCCCCCATCCAGGCCGCATGAATATTGATACAAAATTCAAGGTACTAAAGACCTGGCGGGGCAATAGCCATATATCTTCTTTAACCAAAGTTATAAAAGATAGTGACGGATATAGTTTCCTGATTTTACAGCTAATGTCAATGCACTGAAATAAAAAGAAATCGATTTTTTGGCAAATAATATTACATTGTCATAGCCGCCTCTAGGCAAATTAATATTTTGCGCATGCGAGAAAGACAAAATATTATATATGTATGTATACCATACCGCCGCGCAAGGCGTGTTCTGTCAAAAAGACATTACTCTCTCCTTTCCCCTTATCCGTTCTGCGGACACCCAGCGTCCATGGGCATTTACCGCCAAAATTAGCCGCTTCCCGGGAATTTTCGCGCGCCAAAGCAATTTATTTCTCCCCCGTTGTAACATCTCACCCGCCGCTACGCTCTAGCAGTTAGATCGGAAATCCTATCCGACACTGGATCAAAAATGTGCGGCCTAACCGCTTTTGATACTGTTGCATCTGGCTTTTTTACCAAGAGGTTACCGTTCCATGTCAAAGTCCTTTACCAAATTCCTGCTCGCCGTCAGTTTGCTCGGGGTCTCTACCGCCGCTTTGGCCGCCCCGCCCAAGTTGAACCGCGGTCCCGCTGTGGGGGGAAACGCCTCGGCCCGCTCGTTGGGTGGCAGCTTTAGCCCCCGCAATGTATCCCCGCAGTTTCAAATGCCCAAGCAAAATTTTGCCCGCCTGCCCCAGGGGAGTTCCCTGGGTAAACTGCAAGCGCCAAAATTGCAGCCGATTCAGTTACAACCCAAGCCAAACTTTCAGCTTAATCCAGGGCTGGTGGCCAAACCGACCAACCCCAACCTGGGTAAGATCAAGCCGCTATTGCCGATCAACGGCACACCCGGTTTGAACCCCAATGTGATTGGCAAACTGCCCAAGCCGATCACGCCTCCGATTGTCAAAGTACCGCCGATCATCAAGCCAGGAACCTTGACTCCGATTGGCAAGCTACCGCCGGTTGTCACGCTCCCGCCACTCAAGCCGCTGCCGCCGGTGATTCCGCAGCTCCCTTGCCTTCCTCCCCCCAACTATGGCCATCATTGCCATTTTCCCTGGTGGTTTGGCTGGGGCGGAATTCACTGTCAGCCCTATCCGTACCCCTATCCCTGCCCCACTTACCCCGTGTATCCCATTTGCCCCCCCGGCAATACTGTGGTCATTGAAAACCCCGCCATCATTGATGCAGGCGTGCCCGCCGCACCGGTGGTGAATGTGGAAACCAATGTCATCGACAACAGCGTCGAACAGGCACCCGAGGCCCCCACGGCCACAACCGACCCGGCCCTGGGCAAGGCGGATTTGACACTCCAGGAAGTGCGGCTGCTGGAAGCGGGTGACTTAAATAAGAATGTCGGCCCGTTGGTGGCGGTAACCGTGGCTAATACCGGCGACATTGCCGCGACAAAGTTCAGCGTGGCCGTATACGCCAGTCTGCAAAAAGAACCCAGCCCGCAAATGCTGGCCAATGGGACGGAACTGAACGAATTGTTGGCCGGAGAAATCAAGACCGTGGAAATCCGCCTGCCGGTGGAAGCATTGGCCCTGCCTGGCGATGGCCAAACCCCGCCGCAAGCCTATGAGCACTTGTTCGTGGTGGCGGATGTCCGCAACGAAGTGATCGAAACGGATGAAGCCGATAACCTACTGCCAGCCAGCAAAGCCAGTTTGCTCTTGCAACCGGTCAAAGTTGGGGTGGACGTGGTTGGCGGACGGTAATGACAATCACCGCGGCCACGTCCGCGGTGTGACGATACGGTGGTCTCCGGCGTGCTTTGAACCCGGAGACCTCAACTGAGGGGTGCTGGTGGGGGTTGGCGGTGTAAAAAACGGGCCTTTGAACGCCGCCAGCCCCATTTATGAAATTTAGAATGATGAATGGGTTCGCAGCAATTCTGACTTCTTCATTCTGAATTCTGACTTTGCCCCCACGTTTCTAGACCCGCGTCTCGCCATTCACGTCGCTAAACTGCTCCGCGGGCGATTTCCTCGGCTTCCAGGGCTCCCAGAAAGGGGAGATTGCGGTACATGTCTTGATAATCCAGGCCATAACCGACGACAAATTCGTTGGGAATTTCAAATCCGACATGGTCCGGCTCGAGCGAGACTTCCTTGCGGCCATGTTTGCGCAACAGCACCATTGTTCGCAGGGAGGCCGGTTCATGTTGCCGCAGCCGTTCCAGCAATTCCTTCATGGTGTGTCCCGTGTCAAAAATGTCATCGACAATCAGGACATGTCGATCCTTGATATCGGGCAGGGTTTCCAGCTTGATAATCAACTGGCCCGGAGTGGTGGCGTTGCCACGGTAGCTGCTAGCCTGGACAAAGCCAATCCGCACCGGCAGATCGACCCGCCGGACCAAATCCGCCACCAACATGATGCAGCCGGTCAATACGCCTATTATCGTCAGGGGCTGTTGTTGATAATACTGTTGGGTTTCCCAAGCCAGGCGGTCGACACCCTCGTCCAGTTGTTCTTTGGTTAATATGGTTTTCAAGCGGACAGACTCCCTCGGGCTGGATAATCATGATAAAGGTGGGGTCTGTTATCTTAACACCCATAACGCCGGGACTAAACAGCCGATCTTGAAAAAAGCCGTAAAACATCCAGTCCCAATTGCCAAAGCCCCGCCTCATGCCACAAAATACATGGTAGCGAATGCCGGGCGTCAATTTTTTGCCTGAACTTCCACTTTTGTTTTTCGCGCTGGCATAAGCCGGTGTTTTGGCAACTCAAAATTCATCAGTGGTAAATCGTCAGTGAATTTTATGGATCATAGCGGGAATTGGTCGCGGGTGGTGATCGCGGGACATCCATGCGAGTTGTACCAGCCAGTCCGTTCCGTACCCGGGCGGGGAATGATTTACCTGCATGGCGTCCATATGCAAAAATTATCCGGGTATCCCGCGTTTGCCGCGGAGCTGGACCGGCACGGACTCCCGTGTCTTTGTCCCGAAACCGGGCGAAGTTGGTGGACGGATCGGCCTTGTTTAGAGTTTGACCCCCATCTGACAGCCGAGCGTTACCTGTTGAATCATGTTTTGCCTTGGTTAGAGCAAGAGCGGGGCATTCGACCGCCGGGGATCGGCCTGTGGGGGACCAGCATGGGGGGACAGGGGGCCTTGCGATTGGCGTTTAAGCATCCCGCCAGGTTTCCCGTGGTGGCGGGGATCAGTCCGGCTATCGATTATTGGCTACGGATGAAGGACGATTATGGCGATCCCCTCTGGCAAATGTACCCCGATCCCGAGGCCGCCCGCCAGGATTCCGCCACATTGCATGTCCATCCCCTCAACTGGCCCCGCAATATTTGGTTCTGCTGTGATCCCGTCGATTTGCGCTGGCACGAAAGCGCGGACCGCCTGCGCATGAAACTGGCCGCGCTAGGCATCCCGCAAAAATACGATTTAGAAACCACGGGCGGCGGGCATAGTTTTGAGTATTATTCGCGCATGGCGCGTCCCGCGCTCGACTTTGTCGCCGCGGCCCTGGATCAAGAAAGCCGCCGCGTGGCTTGATGTTGGGCGGGATAATCCCGGAGTGTCAATTTTCTGTCAAATACCCCCTTCCATGACACTTACCTTGGCACCAATACCCCCTGACGTATCGCGGGCGATAACCCTTCGCCAGCGAGTGATTTTATTGGGGGCCAGCAATCTTACCCGGGCGTTCCGCACCGTTTATCGGCTCTTGACCAAAAAATTTGGCTCAAATCTAGAGATCATGGCCGCCTTGGGGGCGGGTCGGTCGTATGGATTGCACTCGCGAGTTATCGCCCGGGTCTTAGGCCCGATCACAGAATCTTCAATCTGGGAAACTTGGGCAGCCCGCACAAACCTGCCGACGGCCGCGCTGCTGACGGATATCGGAAATGACCTGTTTTATGGGGCGGAGGTGCCGCAAATCGCAGCTTGGGTGGAGGAATGTCTGGCGCGGCTGCGTCCCCGTTGCGCGCGGATCGCCCTCACGCTGGTCCCGGCTGATAATGTGCGGCTGATATCGGCTTGGCGGTTTGGTTTGTTGCGCCGGGTCAGCTTTCCCCATTGCCGGTTATCCCTGAAAGAGGCGGGCGACCGCGCTGCCGCGCTCAATGAACGGTTAGTCGCGCTGGCCGCGCGCTATCAAGTCGAGACAGTCCCCCAGCCCGTGGACTGGTACGGATTTGATCCGATCCACCACCAACTGTTCCAATATTTTCCAATTTGGGAAAAAATTTTTTCCGCCTGGGATCGGCCCGACTTACCCCCCGAACTACCTGGTCAACAGGTGCCCGCGCGCGGGGCGATGACACTGTCGCTGGAACCGCGGCGCGCAAGTGACAATGCCAATGCGGAGACGTTGCCGCTGTGGAATTGGTGGCGGCGGTGCTGGCCACAGCGACAAACTATTTGGGGGCGGGAATGCTTTACGCCCCAGCCCTCGTATGACTCGCGGTCGGGCACAACATTGGAATTGTATTAACCACGACACAGCCCGATGGTGGCAAAACAACGCGGAAAACGCGGATGTTTTATCATTCTCGACAGGATGCCACGCCTGTTGACCGACGGCAATTAACGTATCCGTGACGCACATCCCGCGTGATGCCGCTCGCCTGTGCCGGCCCGTTACGTGTTCCTTGCCGGACTGTCCACGATTCAACTCCGCGCGCGGTCCATCATGTACTAATCACTCTTGTCGGAGCGCATGCGCGGCAACAGAATTAGCGCGCTGAAACAGCTTTTACGCATCGATAAAATCAACCACCCAGGGATGACACAAAACATAGCAGGGAAAAAATCTTTGTGATAAATGCAAAAATCATGTTGCCAAAAATGAGAGAATCGTTAATGTTACTAGCAGGTGTGGAGATTTTGTTGGTTGTCAGGACATGCTTGTTGGCCAAAACTACATGTCGCGGCAATCAATAAACGTTTGGTTGGGATGTTGGATGATCGCGGCTTAGGCTATTCGATGATCCCTCCCGTCCCGACGCCCATGATCCCCCGACAATTACCCCGCGCTTGGTATTCTGGAGGAATGCTATTCGCGGAGTCGGTGGAGGAATGGATCTTCGTCCCAGGATATTGTGCGTCAGGTTCGGACTGGGCAGCGTGTGCCTGGTGGGCTTGACGCCGTTGGTTTCTCATTGGAGGAATGTACCGTGGCTAAAGCGAAGAAGAAGGCTGCCAAGAAGGCCGCATCCAAGAAGGCTGCTCCCAAGAAGGCTGCAAAGAAGGCCGCCAAGAAGAAGTAGTTTCCTTGACGTGCTCTGTGCAAAATCGGCCTTCCCTACCCACCGTCAGGTAGCTGGGAACTGCCATTTTGGCACCTTTATGACACGACGAGAAAGAGCCGCCCGGGCTGTACGCAGCCTGAGCGGCTCTATTGCATTTGGGGGGTAGTTCTCAGGCCAGAAATAGTGCTTTCTTACATTTTGAATGATGCGGTTATCATCTTGGGTGGACCTGGGCGTATTCAGTAAAATAGTTATGTGAAATTAGCTGGGTTAAAAGCCAGAAAACCCCCGGACTTTATGTGATATATTCTGCAGAAAGGGATGATTTACCATGGTAAGGCATGGTAGCGGCTAAAAATAGGTAGCCATATTCCACTACGTGACGCGGTTCATCAAATTTTAGCCCCTAGAATGCAAATACAAGTTCGGCGACGGAACGTCGCCGCTACGGGCTGCAAGTCCTCGCCAATAACATCGGCGGCTTTGTAAGAGTCGCGGTTGATCAAATTTTAGCCCCTAGAATGCAAATACAAGTTCGGCGACGGAACGTCGCCGCTACGGGCTGCAACTCCTCGCTAATAACATCGGCGGCTTTGTTAAGTTCCCGCGTCTCGTGACCCACGTCCCTCGTCCCACCCCTCAATCTCATACGATCCGTAGCAGCGCGTACTTTTTCTTTCCGCTACGGAGCACCAAAGTCGTCGCGCTGGCCAAATCCGCCGTTGTCAGCAGTGCTTTGGGATCTTTTTGGACACGATTGTTGATGTACGCCCCTCCCTGCTCGATGGTCCGCCGCGCTTCTCCCTTACTGGGGGAGAGTCCTGTCTCCACCATTGCATCGGTCAGCGGGATCCCTTGCTCCAGTCGGTCGCGGGGGATTGTCGCGCTGGGAACATCGGCAAAAATCTGCCCCAGTTGAGCGTCGTCCAGATCGCGAATTTCCGCTCCAAAGAGGATTTCCGTCGCGCGGGTGGCGGCGGTTAGTCCTTCTGGCCCATGCACCAGCAGGGTGAGGGCCTCCGCCAGGCGTTTTTGGCTATCGCGGCGGGCGGGATCCGTCGCGCGGGCGGCATCGAGCGCGGTAATTTCGTCCAGCGGCAGTTCCGTCAGATAGCGCAGGCATTGGCCAGCCTCGGCGTCATCGACATTGACCCAATATTGGTAGAACTGGTAGGGGCTGGTCCGTTCGGCGGAGAGCCAGACGGCTCCGGACTCGGACTTGCCCATTTTTGTGCCGTCGCTTTTCAATAGCAGCGGCGTGGTCATCCCGTACAGGGACGCGCCGCGCATCCGCCTGCCCAGGTCGATTCCGGCGGTGATGTTACCCCACTGGTCGCTTCCACCGACCTGCAGTTCGCAACCATATTGGTCATACAAATGCACAAAATCGTACGCTTGCAGCAGCATGTAGCTGAATTCGGTGTAAGAGAGGCCGCTATCGGTCCGTTCCAGCCGGGCCTTGACGCTGTCCTTAGTCAGCATGACATTGACGGGAAAGTGTTTGCCGATCTCGCGTAAAAAATCGAGATAGCCAAAGCGGCTCATCCAGTCCAGATTATTCACCAGGCGGGCTCCGCCACCGTCTTTACCGCCCGCGGGTTCAAAGTCCAGCAGGCGGGCCATTTGCCGCCCAATGCAGTCCACATTGTGTTGTAGCGTTTCCAGGTCGAGCAGTTTGCGTTCTTCGGATTTTCCGCTGGGGTCGCCGATCATGCCGGTCGCCCCCCCCACCAGGGCCAGCGGCCGGTGCCCCGCCCGTTGGAACCGCCGCAGCATCATCAAGGGTAAAAAGCTCCCCACGTGCAAGCTGTCGGCGGTGGGGTCAAACCCGATATACAGCGTCCGGGGGGCGGAAAGCAGCCACTCACGCAGGTGTGCCTCGTCCGTGGTCTGGTTGACCAACCCACGGGCCTGCAAGTCGGAAAAAATATCGCTGGGCATGATAAATAAGCGAGTAGATTGGGCGAAAGGGGATTTTCCCCCTTTGCTTACCATATTTGGTGTAGTTTTGCCAGTTGGAGGGCGCGAGACGCGAGACGCGAGGCGCGGGGTGCGGGGTGCGGAGCGTGGGGCGTGGGGCGTGGGGCGCGAGACGCGGGACGCGGGCGTTTGATACTTTGTGGGCCAAAGGCCCAACCTATTCCAGCCTAGGGCAAGCGTAGCGTCGCCCTAGGTTAATAGGGGAACATCATGGCAGGGCCAACGGCCCGATTTATCCGCTTCGACCAACGAAATAAGTTAACAGTCCCTAGGGTTTCGGGTAGATGCACGAACTACGTGCTGGAATGCTCTGTTTGTTACCAACTTGCTTTTTTCATACCACACCAGCGGATTCCTCTCACGGAGTGAGAGGAGCACATTCACCCCTGCTCTCTAACTCCCCGGGTGCTCCGCGTGGCGTACTGGACACTTTCTCTTCACCCCTAACCCCTACTCTTTTACCCCTAACCTCTGCCCCGCCCCCGCATTTTTCCCCATACAGCCGCGATAAGAGTTCCTCGTAGCCGCAGACCATTCGCTCGAGCGACCAGTTAGCCACCACATTGGCCCGCGCGGCCGCGCCATAACTTGCCCGCAACGCTGGTTCCATGAGCAACCGCACAATCCCCTGGGTCAGTTCCTTACCGCTTTCCGGCGTGGCCAAGAGGCCCGTTTGCTCGTGCAGGACAGTCTCGGGTATCGAACCGACCCGCGTCGCCACCACCGGTACGCCGCAGGCCTGCGCCTCTAGGATCGACACTGGGTTGGCCTCGATCTTGGAACAGAGGACAAAAATATCCAAAAGCGGCAAGAGCTGCGGCACATCGTTGCGCGCCCCTAAAAATCGCACCTGCGAAGCTATCCCCAGCTTGGCCGCCAACGACTGCAACTCCGCCAGTTTCGGCCCGCTCCCTATTAGCAAAAAATGCGTCTCCGGCACTTGTTGGACCACCGCGCGGGCGACATGCAAAAACAACTCGTGGTTTTTTTCCGGGCGCAGTTGCGCGACGATCCCCACAAGCGGCGCGTCGGGGGGAAGTTGCAGGCTGGCGCGTAGCTCCGCCGGAACATTCCGGGGGCAAAACTTTTGCGTGTCGACGCCATTGGGAATCCAGTGGACCTTTGCGGGGGGAAATTGCTCCACATCGGTCAAATAGCGGGCGTGCGGCGCGGCACACCCCACAAACGCATCGGTCCAGGGAGTCAGCCAACGATTCGGCCGGTGAATAATATCCGGCCAGCCGGTCGAATGCAGGGCCGAGACCACCACCGGCGTCCCCGCCAGTCGGGCGGCGATACGACCATAAAACATCCGGTCCCCCGCCCCCACGGTCACAATCGCGTCAAATTTGCCGCGCCTGAGTAACCCCGTCAGTTTCCACAAAATGCGCAAATCCAGCTTATGGGCAAGTAAATGCGTGTGCACGGGAATTTCCGTGGCGAGTTTCTCGCCCAAGAGGCCGGCCTCGCGCATGCAGGCCAGCTCGGGGGCAAAGTGTTCCCTGTCCAGCCGGCGCAGTAGCTCATAGGTCAGCATTTCCGCCCCGCCGACCTGCAAATTATTTATGGCAAACAGCACGCGTAAGGGTCCGCGATCCGCCAGGGGAATTAAATTGGGTGAGGGCATGGCGTGCCAATTAAAAATTAGGAATTAAAAATTAAGAATTGGGGATACTGCGGGAAAATGGAGCGGAGGATAAGGTTGCCGCCGCCGGGTTGCCGGAATGCGCTAGCCACCACTCGTGGTTCGTACTGGTCCGCTCGCGATCCAGGCGCAGCTCTGGTTGGGGGGGTCGGGCGTATAAACCGCTAGCCACACCCGCCAGCGTGAACAGCAGCGCGTTGTCATGGCTGGTAAAGGTAACCTCGTGAAATAGCATTTGGATCATATAACTGGCCAGCGCTCCCAAAAAGAGCACACCGTGGCATTTGACCCAGGTCGGCTGGCGGGCTCCGGTGGCCAGTTTCCAGCCCATCCACGCCCAACCCAGCAAGACGGCCAAATACAACGCTAAGCCGATTAACCCCAACTCGACCAGCAGATCCAGATAGGTGTTGTGATGAATCAGGGGGCGGATCAGTTCCATGTTCATGTCGACATTGCGGAGGTCCAGATAGGGCATTTTTTCTTCGGGAAAATTGCCAAAGCCAAACCCAAACAGCGGTTTATCCTGAAACATTAGCCACGAGACATAAGCAAATTGCGCCCGGCATTCGGCGGAGCTGCGGGTGTCCTCGACGGAGCCTTCGCGTTGAAAGCCGGTAATACTTTCCAGGCTGGTGGCCACGATCAAGAGCGCGGCGGCCGCTCCTCCCGCCAGGACGATTTTGCGCCAGGGGTCTCTCAGACAAAATCCCGTCAGCAGCGCAACGACCGCCGCGGTTCCCATCCACACGCTACGGGTCAAGGTCAGACCCGCCCCCCCCAGCATTAAGATGCCCAGCGGCCAGGCCAGCAGTTTCCCTTTGATAGGCCAGCGATACGCGGCCAGAAACGCGGCACAGGCGCACACACTCATGTAAAAACCATAGCTGACGGACTGCACCATCGGCCCGCGCGCCCGGCCAAAGTGCAGGCCCACCTTTTCATCGGCGATGTACCGCGGCCAAACTGCCCACCATTGTTTGGACATTTCCAGGCAACCGGTGACGCCCAAGTAAAGCCCAAAGGCGATCAAAAACCCGTGCAAGGCCAGCACCCGTTGTTCGGTCAAGGCCGACTGCCGGGCGATAAAGTAGAGCGCCACGGGAAAGAGATAGCCGATCACCAAATGCCAATACGCCGCGCCAGAGAGTTTTCCCCGGGTAAAGCTATCTTCCAGCATCGCCACATGCAGGGTCAACAGGCATAGAAACGCCGCCAGCGTCCATTCGACCTTGCCCCAGGGTTTTGGTTCGTGCAAGCCCAGGCAACGCTGGATGACCGCGATCAAGCACAGAACCAGCATCCAGGCGCGATCGATGGTGATTTGCGTGCCAATGTTGACATTAAAAAATTCGTGTCCCAGGACACACGTGGCGAATAAAAACAGCGCGCAGCCCCACAAAATTGGTCCCCGCAGGGTAAACACCCCCAGCCAGACAATTCCCGCCAGCACCGCGACTAACAGCAAAAACTCCACAACACTCCCTGCCCGTTGGCATTCTATGGCATTTGCTCCCCGCACAAACATAGGACATATCTGAGCGTGACTTTGCCCAAGAAAAGAGGGGATTCCGCGGATTAATACGATTTTGCGGACTGTACTGTTCCAGCGACTGCTTGTGGGTCCCAGGCAGTGGAGTTCGGTTAAAAACGTGGTCAATCGCTGGCGTTTTTCAAGCTAGACTTTGCGCGACTTGGCATGTGACCGCGAGGTAGGTCCCTGGGGAGCGCGGCGGGCTAGGGCGCCCCTGGCTGACGCTGCGGGCTGAGAACACATGCAATCAGAATCCAATTGATATTTTGTCGGGGAGATCGGGGATGACCGCATTACGCGTCACACCACACAATAACTTTGCCGAATTAGCTGCCCACCGCGACTGCTGGAATCAGTTGGCGGCGGGATTGCCATTTTTGGAATGGGAATGGCTGGAAAGCTGGTGGCGGCACTATGGCCACGAAGCGGGTCGCCTACGCTCCGGGCATGAATTGCTACTCTTGGCCGTGTGGGAGGGTGACCAACTGCTGGGGGTGGCCCCTTGGTATCTCCAACGGACAGTCGCCTATGGCAACGTGATCCGCTTTTTAGGCTCCGGAGAGGTCTGCGGCGATTATCTGTCGATCTTGTCACGGCCCCCACAAGCCCGCGCGGTGGACGAAGCTATTGCCGATTGGCTGCATGGCTGCGCTGTGGGAACCCAAAATGACGGTATGACGTGGGACCTGCTGGAATTAACGGGGGTGCTAGAGTCCGAACTAGCCACGCGGGGGCTGGCGGTCTTTATGCTGGACCGGGGGCATTGGGTGGAGACGGTCCACCTGATGAGTGGCTGGCGGATTCCCTTGCCGCAAACCTGGGAAGAGTATGTGGAACGCCTGTCCAAATCACACCGTAAAAACGTCCGCCGCGTCGACAGACTGCTAAAAGACAACCCCGACTATCAATTACGCCGCACCGCCACGTCGGCGGACTTTGACAAAAATTGGGCAACATTAGTGGATCTGCATCGGCGGCGTTGGCAGTTGCAGGGGCAAGCAGGCTGCTTTGAATCGCGGCGATTTGCGGATTTTCACCTGGAGCAGGCGCAACGGTTGCTAGCCGCCGGGCGATTGGAACTCTTGATCCTGGATTACGCGGGAACGCCCATCGCGGCGGAATATCAGTTTCGCGGCGCGGCGGGGATGTTTGCCTATCAGGCGGGGATTCACCCTGACTATCTGGAACACGAACCAGGTCGCATGGTCGGCATTGCCGCGATTCAAGGGGCGATTTCCCGCGAAGAGGCCTACTACGACCTCTTACGCGGCGATGAACCGTACAAGGCCCATTGGCGGGCCGAACCGCGCCCGCTTGTCACCCTGCGAATCGTGCCCAATCGCCTGGTTTCCAAGTGGCGCTATCGTTGGCAAAGCACGCGGCATTCGGTCAAACGCTGGCTCAAGCAAAGCTGGCAAGATTGGGTGCTGGCCACCACCGACACCACGCAATTTAGTGGGTAGTAGGAGGCGGGTAGTGGGTAGTGGGTAGTGGGTAGTGAGAAGCAGAGAGGACATAGTCGCAGGAATTCATGGTTCAGACACAACAAAACTTATCGCTGACGGTCGTGGACACACCAGAGCTACCCAGCGCGCTGGCCGCCGATTGGCGCCGCCTGGCCGCGGGGATGCCGCTGCATGATTGGGACTGGTACGAACCGTGGTGGCGGCATTATCGCACCACGCGCGACCGCCTGTGTGTCTTGGTGGCCCATGATACCGACCGCCAAGTGCGGGGCATTATTCCCTGGTACCAATCCCGCTCCCTGGCCAGCGGCAAAGTTCTGCGGTTTTTAGGCGATAACGAAATTTGCACCGATTACCAGTCCCTGCTGGCACTCCCCCAGGATGGCCCCGCCGTGGGTCGGACAGTGGCACATTGGCTGCTGGCCGAGGGGAGCGACCGCTGGGACTTGTTGGACTGGCGGGGCAAAACGGCGGATGACTCGGCCCTTTGTGAATTAAGCCAGATCCTGGAATCCCAGGGAGCCACTTTCCAACGCAAAGAGCTAGAAAATAGCTGGCGGATCGAACTTCCCGACACCTGGGAAGCTTACTTGCGGGAATGCATCTCGAAATCACGCCGCGAAAAAGTCCGCTATTTGGAGCGACGTTACTTTAAATCGGGCCGCGCGGTGCATCATGTCCTGGAATCCCCCGCGCAAATCGATGAATACCTGAACATTTTGGTCGAATTGCACCAGGCCCGACGCGCGGAACTGGGTGACGCCGGCTGTTTCGCCGATCCCGCGTTTTTACGATTTCACCGCGAGGTCATGCAGCGGATGGCCGCCACGGGAAGGCTGCGCCTGCATTATGTCACGCTAGATGGCCAGCCCGCCGCCGCTGAATACAGTTTGCTGGGTGATGACGGCCAATATTACTACCAAAGCGGCATGCAGCCCAAGTTAGGCCATGACAAGCCGGGCTGGTTATGCCTGATGTCGTCGCTACGGCTGGCGATTGAGTCGAAACTGAAATTTTTTGATTTTTTACGGGGCAACGAGGCCTACAAGGCTTCCTGGGGGGCGCGACCTATTCCGCTGGCCCAACGGCGGATTGCCGCGCGTAATCCGCTTTCCCAGTTGCGCAACGCGGTCCGCGTGGCGGGGGAACGGTTTCGCCATTGGGCCAAATCGTGCCTGCGCCCCGTCCCCCCCGCGGCATCCGAGCCTCCCCCGACACTTACAAATTGAGGATCTGCTATGAAATTGCCCGCAAGTCTGCGCAAGGTGTTGTTGGGTTTGTATTATGGCGGCACGCTGCCGTACCGGCTGTGGAATAACGCCCGGCTGTACGCGGCGGGACGCGCGCCGATTTTGGTCTTTTTTTATCATCGGATCGCGCACGATCGCTGCGTTCCCTGGAGCCATACCAACGAGGAATTTGCCCGGCAAATTCACTGGCTGCGGGACAACTTTGAATTAATCTCGCTGGCGGAGGTTCAACGGCGAATCCGCGCGGGGTTAAATGACCGCCCCGCCGCCTGCATCACCTTTGACGATGGTTACGCCGAAAACTGCGACCACGCCCTGCCGCTGCTGATCGAAGAGCAAATTCCCTGCACCTATTTTGTCTGCACGCATTACATTTTAGAGCAGCAGCCTTTTCCACATGATATTGCCCGCGGATTTCGCCTCCCCCCCAATACCGTGGAACAAATCCGCCACATGGCCGCGGGGGGAATCGAAATCGGCGCCCACACCCGCACCCACGCCGATATGGGCAAAATTCACGATCCCCGGCTGATTCGGGAGGAAGTGTGCGCCAGCGGACAAGAGTTGGAGCAGATCCTCGGTCAGCGCGTGCGGTATTTTGCCTTTCCCTATGGCTTGCAAAAAAACATGACCAGCGCGGCGTTCCAGATGGCGCGGGAGCATGGCTATGACGGCGTGACCTCGGCCTATGGCGACTACAACTATCCCGGGGATGACGCTTTTCATATCCGCCGGATTCATGCCGATGACATGCTGGTGCTGCGCAATTGGGCGACGCTGGACCCGCGCAAACTGGGTAATCCCGTTCCTTGTCATTACGAATTACCCACGAACCAACCAGTTTCTGCCTCTCCGGGGGAGCGGGAGTTGACGGACAGCTGCCAAATCGCCGCCACCTGATATTCACCCCGGCCTATTTTTACCCGCAGCGTTTTCAGCCCGCAGCGTCAGCAAGGGACCAACATTCACCCCACCATAATTCAGCCCGCAGCGTTAGCAAGGGAGCGAGAACAGGCCAACGGTCTTTCATCCTTGCGGGCCAACGAGCCGATTCATCAACTTAAAGACTAGCATCGCGCGGGCTTAGCCCCCCTGACTCATTCCCTTCCCCAGTTGAACTTTGCAAACGTTGCAGCATCGTCCATGAGTCGCGGCACATTGCTTACCCCCGTTAACGCAGACCTAGGCTCCTCAGCGGAGCTGGAAGACTTTCCCTGCGCTCTTTCCCCCGTGGAGGAAACACAGGGGGGATGGGATATGCCAGCTTTGCCCCTGGAATATGCGGCCTGCGATGCCGAATTGGAACAAACCGCGGCCCTGGTGGAAGTCGACGCTTCATATTCCGTACCAACGCCATCCACGGGAGAATCCACCCTCGCCCAATCCGTGGTGATCCTGCTGGTCATGTCGATCGCACAGCGGGTCGTGGGACTGGCGCGGGGACTTTTAGTCTGCTTGTGGTTAACCCCCGCGCTTTTGGGAACGTGGGATCTGGCCAATCGCTTTTTCTTTTTGGCGGCACCGCTGATTGTCCTGGGCGTGCCGGGAACCTTTGGCCGCTACCTGGAACATTATCGTCAACGGGGGGTTCTACGGACGGTGCTATTTCGCACGGCGGTGGCGTGCGGGGGGCTGAGTTTGCTGGCCTGGGGGGCGCTCTTGGCCGCGCCGGGGTTTTTTGCCGAGCAGGTCTTTGGCAGCCCCGCCCAAGAAGGGTTGCTAGTCTTGTCGGCGACCTGTTTATTGGCGGTGATCGCGTTTAACTATCTGAGCGAGGCGCTTGTCGCCCTGCGGCTGGTGCGGGTCAATGCCATTTTGCAGTTTTTGACCTCAATTGGTTTTGCGGCGCTGAGCATCGGATTATTGTGGGGCTGGCGGACGGATGCCGCGGCGCTCATCGTCGCGTATGCGGGCTCCTGTTTGCTGTTGGTGATCGGCGGTGGCTGGTATCTGCGCCATTACTGGCGGGAACTTCCAGCGGATCACGGCCAGTTGGGCCATGGCGAAATGTGGGCCAAATTGCTCCCCTTTGCCGGTTGGATCTGGCTGACAAATTTGTTAACCAACAGCTATGAGAGCGCCGGTCGCTACATGATCGTGCATCACTCGGGATTGGCGGAATATGACGCTTTGGTGGGAAATTACCATGCGGCGCAACTTGTTCCCGGCTTGATCATTACCCTGGCCAGCATGTTCGGCGGGATTTTGTTACCCTATTTGTCGCGAGATTGGGAGGCGGGTCGCCGGGGGGCGGTCTCGGACACGCTCAATTTGTCACTCAAACTGCTCACCTTTTTGAATGTCGCCGCCGCCGCCGGCGTGCTCTTTGTCGGACATGGGGTCTTTGAATATGCCTTGCGGGGCAAGTATCCCGAAGGAGAACGGATTTTACATTTGGCCCTGGCGAATTGCGCCTGGAGCGCGGCCGCCGTGATCGCGCAAATGTATTTATGGTGCGCCGAGAAAGCCCGCTGGGGTTGTCTGGCCCTGGCGCTGGGGTTGGTGGTGAATGTGCTGCTGAATTGGCTTTGGCTCCCCCAGGGGGGATTGGCCGGGGGAATGCTGGCCACCGCCGTGGCCAGCCTGGCCATGCTGGGCGTGTTGTACGGCCTGTGCGTCTGGCTGGGGATGCGCCTGGATGGGCAAACCGTGGCGATTTCGGTCTTGCCGGGCATCTTGCTGCTGGGATTATGGCCGACGTTGGCTCTGCTGGCGGGAATCGCGGGGATGGCGATATCACGGCCCCAATGGCTATTCTCCACTGATGAACTACAAACCCTCGCCCGCTACAATTGGCTATCGCGGCGACAAAAAAATTCAGCGTAGCCGCAAGAAATACAATAAGAGCAAGAAGATAAACAAGAACGATTTACGTTATCCCCCTTTTTGCCTTTCTTGTTGTTCTTGCGGCTAATCCGTCTTTGCCTTTCTTGTCGCCACTTACAGGTTGCCCGTGTTATCTTCCCGATCCAGCCCTTCGGCGCGCAGATGCTCCAGTTGATTCAGCGTCACTAACTGAAATTCTTCTTCCCAGCGAACTTTGCTGATAGAGGCATTGCACAGGCTAATGCAACGTCGCTGGCAAGGAATTTCCAAGTATCCTTTGAGCGCGGCGGATAAGACCCCTCCATGCGCGACAATCGCCACTGTCCGCAGACCTAATGCCCGCACCGCGGCCAGACCCGCCATCCCTCGAGTTTGCAACTGCCGTCGGGATTCGCCCCCGGGAATGATAAAGTCCGGCTCCTGCCCCAGCCACGGAGCAGCATAGTCGGGATATCGCTCGGAAATTTCGCTCCACAGCAATCCCTGAAACACCCCGGCGTGAATTTCCCGCAAGAGCGGCTCATACCGCACGCTAAGTCCCTGGCTGGCGGCGATGGGGGCCGCCGTCTCCGCCGCCCGCCGCAACGGACTGCTGATCACCGCATCGAGGGGAATTTGCGAAAGATAACGGGCCAAGGCCGCGCTTTGCCGCTGCCCCAAGTCCGAGAGGGGGATATCCAGTTGCCCCTGAATCCGCCCCGCGGCGTTCGAGACGCTTTCACCATGACGGATCAGATACAAAATCATGGGCAGGTGATTGCTGGCAGAAAGATGATCTTGCGAAAAACCCGGCAAAATACGTACGCGGGGATCAAACGGCACACCGCCCAGGATATGCTAGAGTTGTGCGGGGACGACCGTAACGGCTTTTTGATCATTTTTCCAGTTGTGGTCCATGCTGTACTTTTGCTGGTTTGTCCTGGTGATGACGCTCTTAACCATCGGTCAATTGCTGACTGGTTGTCTGTTGGCCTTTTACTATCGGGCTGGCGATCTCAAGCGGGCGGTGCAGGCCCTGCAGTTTATGATTACCAATCCGTTGGGAGCTTCGCCGGAGGAACTGCGAATGGTCCTGGGCATCTGTGATGACGAGCTGCCCCCACCACTGGAACATCCCGCCACCGAGACCGCTGTGCAACCAAGCAGCCATTAAGACAAGCAATTTCAAAGTTAACAAAAGTTGGGCTTGAAGTACACGTCTATTAATTAGTTATATCATTTCTTGCTGAACAAGAGTAACTAGAAAGAGCGCAGGAATGGCATTCTGATAATGTCTCTGCTAAATCCTGTGAAATCTAAACCTCAATCCCCGCCCGCCAAAATTTCTCTTACCAATTCAGGCGGAATATCCCCCACCAGTTCGACATGTCCCAAGCGGCTGGGCAGCACAAAGCGCAATCGGCCATGCTCGACTTTTTTGTCATGGCTCATGGATTGAATAAGGGCGTCAAGATCGAGCGGCGGCACCGTCACGGGTAAACCGACCCCCCGCAGTAACGCGCGTTGACGCTCAACCAAACTGGCATCGATACGCCCGAGGCGCATCGCCAAACGAGCGGCGCAGTCCATGCCAATGGCGACCGCCTCGCCATGCAGCAGTTCGCCATAGCCGCTCACGGCCTCGAGCGCGTGGGCAAATGTATGCCCATAGTTTAAAATCGCCCGCAGGCCGGTTTCTTCCCGCTCGTCTTGCGTCACCACGGCCGCTTTGAGTTCGCAGCAGCGGGCGACCACCTGGCCTAGTGTTTCCGCGTCGCGGGCCAGCAGTTGCGCGGGATGCGCCTCGAGAAATTCAAAAAACTCCGCGTCCTGGATCACGCCATACTTGATCACTTCCGCCAGGCCGCTGGCAAAGTCCCGCGCCGTCTGTGATTGCAACGTGTTGGTGTCGATTAGCACCCCCCGCGGCTGCCAAAACGCCCCCACCAGATTTTTTGCCGTGGAGAGATTGATCCCGGTCTTGCCCCCGACAGAGCTATCAACCTGGGCGAGCAGCGTGGTCGGAATTTGCAAAAAGGCCAACCCCCGCGCGTAGGATGCCGCCAAAAAACCAGCCAGATCGCCTACAACTCCGCCACCCAGCGCGACAATTGCCGATTTGCGATCGGTTCCGAACTCGAGCAGTTTTTCCCACAGGGCCGCCAGGCAATCGACCGATTTGCTTGTCTCTCCCGCGGGAATCCCCACCATGTCACAACGCTCCGTCACACCCGCCAGCGACTTTAGCACCACTTCGCCATAAAGTGGCTCCACGTTCTCGTCGGTCACCACCACCACGTGGCTGGCCCGCAACCGCGATTGGACAAACTGCCCCGCATGCGCCAGCAAATTTTGGCCAATCACAATGTCATAACTGCGTGGGCCTAAGGCCACCGAAACATTTGGCATGAAATTCCCCGATCCAAGGACTATTGCAGTACGCCCAAGCGTTCGAGATCGGCGGTGGTAACTGTAATGACACGGGCAAAACCGGTGTGCTGCCGCACATAGGTCAAGTTAAGGGCGGCCTGGGGATCGGCGTGTAATTCGGCCTCGGCCCGCAGACGGGTAGCGGCGTCCCAATCGGCAAATTCATCGGGCCAGTTGGTGTTTTGTTCGATCACCAACGCTTCACGGTAGGGGTCAAACTCGTTGGCCATAAATATGGTGTGGTTCGATAAAAAAGAGGTTACTGTTGTGGCGAATGGGCGGAGATTTTTCCATAATATACGGATAACAGACAGATTTTCAAAGTCGTGGCATTAATTCGGGGGGTATTTGGCCGAATTGTCTCTTTCTTTTATGCTAAAGAACGGTTTTAGGGGCAAAATAAGCGTCGCGCGGACGAGGGTCCGTTGATCCCACAGGCCAGCTTTTTACGGGACAAACAGCTTGACGCACGAAAGCCCCGATGACAGCCAAGCAAACTTTTTTAAACTTTGCCCAAACAACCGAAACACCCACCCATCCCCTATTTGGTGATTTTTATGGCCCAGTTGCTTAGCCGGTTGGCACAAATTGACACGCCCACAATTTGTAATGTGATTGAGTTGTTTGGAGTGGTGCCGCGAAATTTTGGTTATGTGGATCGGCGGATTCAGGCTGTATTTCCGCAATTACCGCCGATGGTGGGCTATGCGGCGACTGCCGCGTTTCGCAGCGCGACTCCGCCGCAAACCGGCGATGCGTATGCCAGTCTGGAGCGGCAGTTGGAACAATTTGCGGATTTGGCGGGTCCGGCGGTGGTGGTGTTTCAGGATTTGGACGATCCATCCGTCGCGGCCACCTTTGGCGAGGTGATGTGCAGCGCCTACCGCGCGTTTGGCTCGAGCGGGTTAATTACCAGCGGCACAGGACGGGACATCGAACAGGTAAAGGCCCTCAATTATCCCGTCTTTACCGGCGGAACCGTCTGCTCGCATGGCTACTGCCACCTATTACACCTGGGACTGCCGGTGCACGTGGGTGGATTAACGATCTCTACGGGGGATTTATTGCACGGAGATGTCAATGGCATTACCCGGATTCCCGCCGAAATCGCCACGGAGATTCCTGACGTTGCCCGCGAATTTATCGCGGCCGAACGGATCATGCTGGATTATGTCCAAGGGGAAGGCCCCTGCGATATCACGGGGTTTACCGAACGTCGGCAAGAGTTCACCAGCATGATCCAGCAACTTACGACTCGGCTGCGGCGGACTGGCTAAAATTTTAAACAAGCGGAATTTTTACACATGTGGAATTCATTACCATCATTTTATGTTAAGAATTTTGGCTTTTGACTTTCACCCACTATCCACTGCACACTACCCACCATCCACTTCCCCCCAGCGGGGTCCTCGCCAAGGCTCGCCCCCCGCCACCCTCGTCCCACACCACCCACCTCTCTCCGTTAACCCTTAAAGACAATCGCCGGTTCCACGGTGAGTGCCCGCCACAGGCTAAAAATACTTGCGATGATGATGATTAAAAGCACCGCGGCTAGCGTGATAATAGGGATGGGCCAGATCATCAGAAACGCTAGCTTGGTGTTGCCGCGGGTCATGTGGCCGAACAGGGCGGCTCCTCCCAGGCCCAGCCCCAGGCCGATTAGTCCCACCTGCAAGGATTGAAACATCACCATAAAAAAGATGCGCAGGTTGGTCATGCCCATGGCCTTTAGCGTGCCAAACTGCTTGATATTATCCACGGTAAACAAATAAAATGTCTGCCCGGCGATCGCCGCTCCCACGATAAACGCCAGCACCACCACAAATCCAAAGTTAATCGGGATGCCGGTGTTCTTCATAAAATACCAAATCGTTTTGTCAATAAACTGCGCGTGGGTGTACGCGGCCAGGCCTGTTTGCTGGTTGATTTTTTGGCATAGTGCGGCAATATCCACATCCGGATCCGCCTTGGCCAGGATATAAGAAAGGGTGCGCCGCTCGGTCGGCGAGTACTGCACCGCGTTGTTGAATCGCGTATAAATGACGGGGAATGTCTCAAATGTGCGAGAGGCGGTGCAAATGCCGACCAACACCCCCCGACGGTCGTTCATCTCAATCGTGCGGCCCAACTGGTAATCCGGATCATTGGGCCACAGTTGCTTATAACCCGCGTCATCCATGATGATCGCGTCGGTTTTATTCAAATCGGCCAGGCTCCCCCGCAGAATCGTTTGCGGCGCGCCGACAAAGCTGCTTTCATCCAGGCCCAAGAGGATCACCTGCTGAAATTTGCCGCTGGGAAGCCGAGCCTTGGCGATTCCGCGATAAAATTTGACCGCCCATTCAATCCCGCTGACCCCCCGGACGCGATTGAGCGCGGTGTCGGTCATCGGCAGGGACTCGCTGACAAACTGGATGCTTTCGTCGCAAACCCATAAATCCACCCCTTTGACGTCCCGGATCTGGCTGGCCGTCATGTTCATTAGGCCGCAAAAGATGCTGGCCTGCTGGGCAATCAAAAACGCCGAAACAGCCACGCCCAGCACAATGCCCAGGTATTTGCCGGGATTGCCGATGAGCATTCGCCACGCGATCCAAAACATAGTACATCCCGCGGAAATCGCCAAAAAACCAGAAAAGTCAGGTTCGCCCGACGTGTGCCGGGAGATATATTATGTATTTTAACACCGCCAAAGTGGCTGGGGAGTTGTTCCGGCCTAGTGCGGTTTTTAGCATACCGCTTGCCACGAAACAAATCTTACTTTAAATGACAAACCAAGGGGAATGATGATGATGGGAAATTTATCGCTGTTTGGGGGTCAAAATCATTGCCCGGGGTTTGGCGGACGGCTTTTGGCCATCTTGGTCGGGGGTTTGGCCTGCTTTTTACCCCTTGTGGCGAGAGCCGTCGAGCCGCAAGCGGTGGCCTTTAATGAGGTGCTAAAAATTGGGGATGCCGCCCCAGACTGGAGCAAGCTGACCGGCATTGACGGGCATGAACATGCCCTGGCCGAATATGCCGCCAGCGAGGTGGTGGTGCTGGTCTTTACCTGTGTGACATGCCCGACCGCCGCCGATTATGAAGCCCGGATTCAGGCGTTGATTCAGACCCACGGCCAAATTCCCGCCGGTCAGGATCATCCCCGCGTCCGGGTGATCGCGATTAATTCCAATCAAGGTGAGGCTGATTCGTTAGCGGCTATGACCGCCCACGCCCAGGCGCGCAAGTTTGCGTACCCTTTTCTGGCCGATCCCAGCCAGAGTGTCGCGCGGGCGTACGGAGCGTTGACCACGCCGCAGTTTTTTGTGCTGGATAAAGAACGGCGGGTGGCATACCAGGGGGCGATGGACGACAACAGCGAACCAGCCCAAGCCAAGGAGAATTATGTGACCGCCGCCGTGGAGTCGCTGCTGGGGGGGAAGGAAGTCATCAAAACGAGCGAACCCCCGCGCGGGTGCCGGATCAAATTTGCCCGGGTCAAGCGGTGATGATTACAAGTGGCGTAGCGCCGCTTTTCGATAGGATGCAAATGGGTGGCGAGCGCGGACAGATATCAACCAGATAGGGAAGTTAACAACAAAACTTGGTGAATACAGTTGTTGTCACTTTATCTAAATGTTTTGATCGCGTTTAAGGTGTGGGTTTCTTATATCGCGCGCCGATAACGATGCCATGATTGCCGTTGCCGCTTTGGTCAAAAGCAAAGTCTCCAGAATCAACGGTGAAATCGAATAGCGCCGCTGTTTGTGGTGTTTTTTGCAAATTCTCGGGAGAGGTAAAGGAATCGGTGTATTCGACTCCCCGCGAGATGCGCACCGCGCGCATCGTTCCTTGAAAGTATCCATGAGCAAGATTCACACCAAAATACGAGTCAGGATCCGCGCCTACCATCATGCACAGTCCAGAAAGCCGCGTGCAGCGATTGACATCCTTACGAACTTCTTGCAGTTTACCATTCAGGTATAAGCGGAGTTCCTTGCCATCCCAAACGCCAGCGACATGTTGCCACTTTCGCAGTCGTAATACCCCGCGCGAGGTGGCCATGGAGTAATTTTCGGTCCAATACCTTCTATGCTTATGGTAATTGGTGGTGCAAAGGGCGATACTCCACCGATTATCCAGGGTTTCCAGCGACATCGAGCCTGCATCCGTCGCACTAATGAGGGAGATCCAGGAATCGATTCCAGGTAAGTAAGAAGTTGGTTTGACAATGGCTTCCAGTGTCCAGGGTGGCTGTCCGTCAAAATGCAGACTCGGAATAATGACATAGTCGAGATCCCCGTCGAATTCCAATCCCTCCTGTCCGGGGACGCCCTTTTGGTCCGTCGCCGCGGCCTCTAATTTTCGCCACTTCTCTGTTAATTCCAGCGCATCGGCAGCATCACTCCGCGCGAGTTTCTCCCGTAGCAAGTCGTTGGCCAGGCGGGACGCTTCCTGGGATTTGCCTTGCCTGAGAAAACAACTAACCATGCCAACGCGAGCATCGATATTCTGGCCGGGCGACTTGGATTGGGTGATCAATTCTTGATAGATCCGTTCGGCTTCTGCATAACGTCCCGCGCTTTCCAGGACATTTCCCAGAAGCATTTTGAGTCGCAAAGTTTGGGGGTGCAATGGGCTATATTTAACCTGACAGATCTTCAATGCATCCTCTACCGCCTTTAGCGCGAGAGAATCTTTATTTTGCGCGCTATAGGTTTCCACCAAAAAATATAGTTTAAGTTCCGATTGTTTATCTTCAACACCCCACCCGCTCTGAATCGTTTTGGCAAATTCCGACAATAGTTCGGTATATTTTGATTCTTCGCCAAGTGTCTGGTAAAGCGTGACAAGATGATCCAAGGCATTCGTGAGCCTGGACTTGGATAACGCGGGAATATGAGCGTCACGTTCTTGCATCCCCCGGTATCCGGACAACAGCAGCGGTTCTGCCTGGGAATACTTTTTTTGTCCCAGCAATGCGGCACCCAAGAGCGATTGGACATGAAAAGCTTCCCAGTGATCCGGGGACTTAGCCTTGTAAATCGCCAAGCACTGGCGTAGCAATGGTTCAGCCTCGGCATAGGAATTGAGCTGCATCAGGTTGTGGGACTCTGTGATTAAGCGTTCAATCGCTTGCCGATCTTCGGACTGGAGTTTGGCCGGGGCATCCACCGGAGCCGTACTAGCCAGAAGGGGCTTGGCGGGATTTGTGTTCTTGCGGACGGGCACTTCCCACTGTTTTGCTTTCTCTGGCATCTCCCAAGCGGAATAGAGCTTGAAAAGTCGCACCTGGGCTTCTTCCAAGGTTTTTTTACGAAGATTGTCAGGGATTTTTTCCGCGCGGTCCTTCAGCCCCGCATAACCCTTTAGCAGTAATGGTTCGGCATCGGCATATTTTAATTCGCCCACCAGGGCTTCCCCCAAGAGGGAATGAGCGTTGTACGTAGTCCACTCCTCAGGTTGATTTTGCACACGCCATTCTTGACATACTTTCAGGATCTCGCGTGCTTCCTGGTATTTTTCCTGCAGAATCAAATTTTTTCCCAATAAGGCTTGGAATACCATCACTTCCTCGGTCTTGGCTTTCACCCGCTTGGCATCCACCAGCGCCATGCGCAGCGCATTCTCCATTTCGGCATATTGGGCACGGTCGGCATAATTTCTGCTAACGATCAGCCAGAAGTTGAAAATTTGAGTCGCGTTAAGTTTCTGCAGGTAGCCACTCGCGGTGTCGGGACGGTTCCATTGCCAGTACAGCGACGCCAGTTGTATTGTGCATTCGTCTATTAATTGCAGATCCTCGGTATTAAAAACAATGGACCTGAATAAACGAGAGGTACCAAAGAAATTACCGACACTGGGCGCTGTGCCTCTGAATTCCTTGTCAAGTGTCACAAGAATTTGTTCCGCTTCGGCAAACTTGGCTTGGGCAATCAAGCAGCTTGAGAGTCCTAATTGGACCATGTGTATTTCCCTTTGCGGCAGGAATTGATTATTGGCGGGATCGCTCTGCAGTAAGTCCAGGATTTCCCGTATTGCCGTTTCAGCCTGGGCATATTGTGAAAGCTCAAGCAAGGTTCCCGCATGTGCGTCCAAATGCTGGCACAGCACGGTCATATGAATATTATTTTTTAGGAAATCCGCGCGGTAGTAGGCGACCAATGCGCGTTGCATGCGTTCCTGTCCCTCCAAGTCGCCTGTTACCAGGTAGGCCATAATTAATAACGAACGGACCGTTTGCGGGTTCTTCAGTGTCTTCCCTTCGTCCGCCAGCATTTCCTCCAACAAGACAATTGCTTCTTCATTTCGTCCCGTATTCACTAAATAGATCGCTAATTCCTGTTTCAATTCATGGGTATAAGTATGCGCTTTTCCGTACATCGATTCCCAAGTCCGCAGTATATCCTGGAGTAAGGCAATCGCCTCTGGCTTATGATCCAAGCCATATTGAAGGTTTGCCTGGCTGCGTAGCGCGCGGATGCGCCAGAAATTAATCGGGCTAAACGCGCGATTTGCCCTGGGTAGCATGGTTTCCAGCAAGTCATTGGCTTCCGCGAACTTTTCTCTTTCGATTAGTTCCTCGACAAAAATGATGGCGGCCCTGATTCGCAAGGGATCTTCCTCCGCCAATAGTGTTTTTGCCTTTTCATATACGGCTTTCGTTTGCTTTAATGGCCAGTTTGCATAGGGATCGTCGGTGGTTTGCAGCCCCCCGCAACTCGCCAGAAACCACTCAATTTCAAGGATTTCCCGCGGATCGCTGGCTGGGTTGGATTTTTCCCGCAGCAGCAGTTCCCGCATGAGCTTAATCGCACGATTTGGCTGGTTAAGATGCAGATACGCATCCGCCAAACATTTCACGAGATTCCGATAAGTCGCGTTGTCAATTGTTTGTGTCGTTTCAAAATAAATTCGGGACTTCTCCCCGACGTCTACAGCCTTTTGATCCAACCCTAATTCCATATAGACTTTTGCCAAGACCGCCTGGACTTCGGCGCGCACCCGAGGTTGCTTGTCAAAGCGTTGATCGATGCGGCTTGCCGCCCGATCAAGCAGCGCGCGGAGCTTGATCTCGGGATCGGGGGCCAACCCCGCGCTTTCTTGTGTTTGCGGATCGGCTAACAACAATAGATCATTCTGCAGAAAATCCTTGATCGCGAGGGCAAGGGCAGAATTTTCAACGGCGAGCGCGCTTTGCTTGATCGCTTCAAGTTTTTGTTCGTTCGCCAGCTTGGCACTGCTAATCGCCTTCCTGCTGGCCAGTTCAGCCAGTTGGCGTTGCTGAGTTTCTGCTTCTCGCGCGGTATTTGCCTCATCGCGCTCCAATCGGGCCGTATAAAAGCCCCAAGCCGTGCCGACAATCCCAACCGCCAGCGAAGCGAAAAGCAGCAGGCCAAATCCCACCAGTTTTTTATTTCTATGCAGAAACTTGCGAAATTTGTAATGCATGCTTGGCGGGCAAGCCTCCACCGCTTCGTCATTCAGATAACGTTCTATATCCCGCGCCAGACCGTTAGCCGTCTCATAACGCCGACTTCGTTCTTTTTCCAACGACTTCATGACAATCCAATCAAGATCTCCCCGGATGGAGCGAGTCAATTTACCTGGATCAAGTCTCCGTTGGGCCGCAATGCTGGGGAGACTGGCACTGCCGCTGAGCCGCGTGCTCGGCTTGACGGGTTCCACCTCCTTGATAAGACGCAGGATCTCATTGAGCGCGGCTTTGTGGAATTGCTGTTTTTGCAATGGGGTCGTGCCGGTCAGCAATTCATAGAGGATGACTCCCAACGAATAAATATCGCTGCGGGTGTCAATATCCAGATTATTAAACTCCGCTTGCTCGGGACTCATGTAGAGGGGAGTCCCCACCATCACACCGTGCGCCGTGTACAGCGACTGTTCGGTCAGGGATTGGTGCATAGCCTTGGCTAAGCCAAAATCGATGACCTTGGCTACTGGTTTGCCGTCGTAAAGACAAACTAAAATATTCGACGGTTTTAAATCTCGATGAATAATCCCTTTTTGATGGGCATGTTGCACCGCTTGGCAAACTGCTGTAAAGAGCTGCAACCTTTCTCGGAGCGGCATCTGGGCATCGTCACAAAATTGCATTAACGGCACGCCCTTGACGTACTCCATGACAAAGTACGGTCGTCCCTGTTCGGTCAAACCGCCGTCATAGACCTTGGCGATATTCGGGTGGTCCATCAGCGCGAGCGCTTGGCGTTCAGCGCTAAATCTAGCTAACACTTGCCGAGAGTCCATGCCCGGTTTGACAAGCTTGAGCGCCACTTTACGACGAATGGGTTTTGCCTGCTCCGCAACCCAAACTGTCCCCATGCCACCTTCGCCGATGGCCTCCAATAATTTATAACGACCAGCGATGATTTCACCCTCGCGAAATCCTATCGATTGATCGGTCGTGTCACCCAGAACTACATCGGGCCTGCCCTCTAAAAAGCTTCCCATCTGCTGATGCGCCGCCAATAAAGCCGCCACATGTTCGCGTAGCTGATGATCCTCCCCGCAAGCTTGATCCAGAAAGGCGGCCTGTTCCCGAGGCTCACTGATTGCCAAGGCGTTTACAAAGATTTCTTGCTCGCGCATCGCAGCCTCTTAGTTCATGAGGGTAACCAAGTCTCCGATTATCATGCGAATAATGGCAACGCGGTCCGCCAAAATTTTAACTGCTTTCTTGTAAATTCGCTTCATGGTAGATGTAATATAAGCTGGTAATTCGATCCCTTATTGTTTTATCTCTTTATACAGAAAAGACTTAGCGTAAGCCCAGATTCTTTCGGCGGTCCGTTCGCTCACACCCAAAATTTCGGCGGCGGCCGAATTGGAGAAACCGGCAAAAAACCGCAACTTTACCAATTCTGCTGCCTGCGGGTCTTGCTGCTCAAGGGTTTGCAAGGCTGTCGAAAGGGTCTCCAAGTCGGGGACGGGTTTAGTCTGAGGTAAGTCTTGCAATTCGCATCGCCGCCAATTTGCGCCCCGTTTAATGGTTTTTTTTCGCCGCGCTTGTTCGATCAGAATTCGACGCATGGCTTCCGCTGCGGCACCAAAGAAATATCGCCGATTTGTAAAAGTCTGACTACTATCGGATCCAACCAAGCGTAGATATGCTTCGTGAACCAGTGCTGTGGCTTGGAGTGTTTGCCCAGACTGCTCCTGCGCCACTTGGGCAGAGGCTAATCGATGCAACTCTTTGTAGACCAAAGGTAGCAATTGCCCTATCGCAACTGTGTCGCCTGCTTCGATTTGTGCAAACAGACCAGTAAGCTCGGACATTTCAAATGTTGATCTAGTGAAATTTATTTTGATATTTCACGATTTTTAGCATATTACAAGTTGCTAAACAAACAAAATAAACCTGGCTTACTTTACCGCGTTTTTTTGTTCGAATACCGAGGTGTGACAAAATTTCCATAGAAATGTTAGAGTTCAGTTCCCCCCACACCCCGGCTGCACCCTTAATACAGGTTAGGTAAAACAGGGAAATTTGCGGGAGAGGGGGGAGGCGGAATGCCGCAATCTGTCAGCTCGTCTTTCGCCACGGCCTAAAGATCAGGCGGGCTGACTCTTGCAACATCAAGCTTCGCTTATCCGGCCCTAGACTTAAGCCGCCCCAAAAATGAACACAACCTGAACAATTAATGATACAGCACGCATAACGATTAGAAATACTAATCAAAATAAGAACGCTTTTGTGAAATTTTAATAAAGCTTTAATTCTCAAGTTAGCTCCTAGCGTTTTTGAAAAAATATCACAAACACTTGATAATAAATAACTTATATTCATTCTATCAACCCTCGAATAGGCCACCCCCAGAACCTAGACTGGTGGGTCGTTGTCACCCAAGTCCTTGACAAAAACCATAATTCTTCCTATTTTATCATTCGCACTTGAAATAGTGCTCCAGCTTTGTATTTGCATTTCTGATTCTGAGATGGGCCCCTCATGCATTTGAAATCCCTGAAAATTTTCTGCGATGTGGTTTCCCGCCGCAGTTTTTCCAAGGCTGCCGACGACAATAACATTTCCCAGTCGGGTGTCAGCCAGGTAATTAACCAACTGGAAGCCCGGGTGGCGGTCAAGTTGATCGACCGTTCGAAGCGGCCATTTGGCCTAACTCCCGAAGGGGAAATGTATTACGACGGCTGCCGTAAACTGGTGGACCGCTATTTTGCCCTCGAGGAAGAAGTTCGCTCTCTGCATGGCGAGGTCGCCGGGCGCGTCCGGGTGGCATCGATTTATTCCATCGGCCTCACCCACATGAGCCGCTACATCCAGGAATACATGGGCCAATATCCGAAGGCGAACGTGCGGTTAGAGTACTTACACCCGCATCGGGTATACGAAGCGGTAGAAAACGACCAGGCGGATTTGGGGTTGGTCAGCTATCCCAAGGCATCCCGCACGTTAAAGGCGATCCCCTGGCGGGATGAGCCGATGCACCTGATTTGTGCTCCCGGGAACAAATTTGCCAACCAGACCGAGGTGGACCTGGGGGAACTGAACGGCGTGACCATGATCGGCTTTGACAGCGATCTGACCATCCGTCGCGAGATCGACCGGGTGCTGGCCCTGCACCAAAGCGAAGTGAAGGTGACGATGGAGTTTGACAATATCGAAACCATCAAACGGGCGATCGAAATTGACGCTGGCGTGGCGATTTTGCCGGAACCGACCGTCGCCCGTGAAGTCGCGGCCGGCAGTTTGGTGGCGATTCCCATCCAGGGGGAAGAACTGGTGCGGCCGATTGGCATTTTGGTGCGACGGGGCAAAGAGCTAGGCGTGACGATTCGCCGATTTATCGAACTGCTGCGTCAGAATAGCGAAGTGGTGTTAAGTTCGCCCGCGGGATCAACCCACGCCCCGGGCAATCCCAAGGGGAGCCCCGGCCCGTTAAATGGCACGGTTGCGGAATACGCCATCGCCGGAAATTGACTCGAAGATTCCCCGCTCATTTCCCTTACTTTACGACAATATATAGCGGTTAGCGACTTATGCGGAAATTAATCACCAATCACGGATTACCGGCCCCCCAGGGACTCTATCACCCGGAACAAGAACACGACGCTTGCGGCGTGGGCTTTGTCGTGAATATGCATGGTGTAAAAAGCCATCGCATCATTGAGCAAGGGATTGAAATCCTGGAGCACCTGGAACATCGCGGAGCCTGCGGCTGCGACCCGCAAACCGGCGACGGGGCCGGGATCTTGGTGCAGATGCCTGACGAATTTTTACGCGCGAAGGCCGCCGAGATTGGCATTACCCTGCCGCCGGTGGGGGATTATGCGGCGGGCAACATCTTTTTTATGCCGGATGACGCCGAGCGCGCCGAATGCGAGGCGCGGCTGGTCCAAGTGATCGAGGCCGAAGGGCAAATCTTTTTGGGCTGGCGGGATTTGCCGGTCGATAGCGGCGTCATCGGCCAATTGGCCCGCGATGTCGAGCCGCGCATTCGCCAGGCGTTTGTCGCCCGCGGCCCCCAGACCCCGCCGGAACTATTCGAATGGAAGCTGTTTGTCATTCGCAAGCGCGTCGGCGTGGCCACCTCCCAGGCCAATCTGGGCAAAAAGAAATACTTTTACATCAATTCGCTGTCATCGCGGACGCTGGTGTACAAAGGGCTGCTGTTGGCACCGCAGGTGTTCAAATACTACCCCGATTTGGCCGACCCCCGGTTCAATAGCGCGCTGGCGCTCGTGCATCAGCGGTATAGCACCAACACTTTTCCCACGTGGGACCTCGCGCATCCGTTTCGCTTTATCGCGCATAACGGTGAAATCAACACGCTCAAGGGAAATTACAACTGGATGCACGCCCGCGAGACCATGCTGGCCGATCCGCGCTACGGCGACGACATCAAAAAAATCTTTCCCATTTGCACCCCCGGCGGGTCCGATTCGAAAATTTTTGATAATGTCCTGGAACTCTTGCTCCTCAGCGGCCGCTCCCTGCCGGAGGCCATGAGCATGATGATCCCCGAGCCGTGGGCGGGGCACGAATCAATGAGCGACGAGCTCAAGGCCTATTACGAATATCAGGCCTGCCTGATGGAACCGTGGGACGGCCCCGCGGCCATCGCCTTTACCGATGGCACGGTCATTGGCGGCTGCCTGGACCGCAACGGACTGCGTCCCTGCCGCTACTGGGTGTTAAAGGACGGCACGGTCATCATGGCCAGCGAGGCGGGCGTGCTGGATGTGCGACAAGACCAAGTCGAACATAAAGGCCGCCTCCGTCCGGGGCGGATGTTCCTGGTCGATACCGCGCAGCGGCGAATCATTAGCGATCAAGAAATCAAAGCCGGTCTGGCCGCCAAGCAGCCCTATCGCGAATGGATCAACACCCAACAAATCCGGCTAGAGAACCTGCCCGAGGCCGAATCGACCAATGGCCAGATTGATGGCGACCTGCTGACGCAGCAACGCGCGTTTGGGTACACGCTCGAGGATTTGCGGATCATCATGGGTCCGATGGCCGCGGATGGCTACGAGCCACTCGGTTCCATGGGGAATGACACGCCGCTGGCCGTATTATCTAACCGGCCGCAACTGCTGTACAACTATTTTAAGCAACTCTTTGCGCAGGTGACCAACCCTCCGCTGGACGCCATACGCGAAGAGATCATCACGATGATGATCACCACGATCGGCAGCGAGGGGAACCTCATGACCGAAACGCCAGAGCAGTGCCACCTGCTGCGGCTGGAAATTCCGATCCTGTCCAACGCCGAACTAGCCAAGATCCGCCACTACAGCGATCAACGCCTACGGAACCAGACGTTCTCGATCCTCTTTCCCAAAAGCAGCGGCGCGGCGGGGATGCGGCAACGCCTGCAAGAGCTGCGCACCGAGGTTTCCGCCGCGATCCAGGCGGGTGTGTCGATCATCATCCTTTCAGATCGGGGCGTCAACCGCGACTTGGTTCCCATCCCCGCGCTCTTGGCCGTGGCCAATGTGCATAACCACCTCGTGCGGGAAGGGACCCGCACCCAGTGCGGCCTGGTTGTGGAAACCGGCGAAGCCCGCGAGGTGCACCACTTTGCCCTGCTGACCGGCTACGGCGCGGGGGCGGTCAATCCTTATTTGGCCTACTCCACGCTGGAAAACATGCTGGCCGAGGGGTACCTCCCCAGCACGCTCAATAAAAAACTACTGGTCAAAAACTTTAACAAGGCCGTGGTGAAGGGACTGTTAAAGGTCATGTCCAAAATGGGCATTTCCACCCAGCAAAGCTACCGCGGCGCGCAAATTTTTGAGTCGGTCGGGCTTAACACCCCCTTTGTCCAAGAGTACTTTACCGGCACGCCCAGCCGGATCGAGGGGATCGGCCTGGAGGAAATCGCCGCCGAGGCCCTCCGTCGCCATGAACACGCTTATCCCAAGATCAAGCCGGCGCAACTGTTGGACCTGGACGTGGGTGGCGAATACCAGTGGCGGCGCAAGGGGGAACTGCACGTCATGAACCCCGAAGTGGTCGCCAAACTCCAGCATTCCACCCAGTTGAACAGCCGCGAGGAATTTCGCAAGTTTTGCGCGGCCATCGACCAGCAAGAGCGTCAATTGTTGACCCTGCGGGGTTTGCTGGACTTTAAGAAAACCGCGCAGCCCATTCCGCTGGACCAGGTCGAACCCGCGACTGAAATCGTCAAGCGGTTTGCCACGGGGGCGATGTCCTTTGGCTCCATCAGCAAGGAAGCGCACGAGACCTTGGCCATTGCCATGAATCGGATTGGCGGCAAAAGCAACACCGGCGAAGGGGGGGAGGATCCCATCCGTTACACGCCCGACGCCAATGGCGACTCCCGCAAAAGCGCGATCAAGCAAGTCGCCAGCGGCCGCTTTGGCGTCACGAGCGAATATCTGGTCAGCGCCCAGGAATTGCAAATCAAAATGGCCCAAGGAGCCAAACCAGGCGAGGGGGGGCAACTTCCCGGCCACAAGGTTGATAAGGAAATTGCCCGCGTGCGGCATAGCACGCCGGGCGTGGGTCTGATTTCCCCGCCGCCCCACCACGATATTTACTCGATCGAGGACCTGGCGCAACTCATTCATGACCTAAAGAATTCCAATCGCCATGCGCGGATCAGTGTCAAGCTGGTCGCCGAAGTTGGCGTGGGGACCATTGCCGCCGGCGTGGCCAAGGGAAAATCCGACGTCGTGCTCATCAGCGGCTACGAAGGTGGAACCGGCGCCAGCCCCCAAACCTCCATCAAACACGCCGGACTCCCCTGGGAACTGGGCCTGGCCGAAACCCACCAAGTGCTGGTGTTAAATGATTTACGCAGCCGGATTGTCGTGCAGACCGACGGCATGCTGCGCACGGCCAAGGACGTGGCGGTGGCGTGTCTCTTAGGCGCGGAGGAATGGGGGATTGCCACGGCGGCCTTGGTCACCATTGGCTGCATCATGATGCGCAAATGCCATCTCAACACCTGCCCAGTCGGCATTGCCACCCAGGACCCCGAACTACGCAAAAAATTCGAAGGAAAGCCCGAACATGTCGTGAATTACTTTTTCCTCTTGGCCGAGGAATTACGCGAAATCATGGCTTCCCTGGGCGTGCGGACCATTAACGAAATGGTGGGCCGGGTGGATCTGCTGGACACCCGCCAGGCGATCACCCACTGGAAGGCGCAGGGGCTGGACTTTTCCAAGATTTTGTACAAGCCAGAGGTGCCCGAACATGTGCTGACCTATCGCGCGTTTGAGCAGGATCATGGCCTGGCGCAGTCGCTGGACCTGACCACGCTGGTTCCGCGTTGCGAACCGGCCCTGCGCGACCAGACGCCGGTGGTGTTAGAGCTGCCTATCAAAAACCTGAATCGGACCGCGGGGACGATTTTGTCGAGCGAAGTCACGCGCAAGTATGGCGCGCGGGGCTTTGAAAAGGAAAACACGATCCAACTCAACTTTCGGGGTTCGTCCGGGCAAAGCCTGTTCGCCTTTGGCGTGCATGGGATTACGGTCCGGGTGGAAGGGGACGTCAATGATTACTGCGGCAAGGGACTGAGCGGCGGGCGGATCATTGTTTATCCGCCGCGCGAGGCAACATTCATCGCCGAGGAAAACATCATCTGCGGCAACGTCGCCCTGTACGGCGCGACCAGCGGTGAACTGTTTGTGCGGGGAATCGCGGGTGAACGCTTCTGCGTGCGCAATAGCGGCGCGCACGCCGTGGTGGAGGGGGTCGGCGACCACGGTTGCGAATACATGACCGGTGGGCGGGTGATCATCTTGGGCGAGACGGGTCGGAACTTTGCCGCGGGAATGAGCGGCGGGATCGCTTATGTCTATGACGAATCCGGCAAGTTCCCCGCGCTGGTCAATAAAGAAATGGTCGAGCTGGAGGATCTGAACGATGACGACCGCGAATACCTGCAAATGATGCTGGCCAAGCATATCGACTTTACCCAATCAGCGCGGGGGCGATACATCCTGAATGATTTTGAGTCTCTTTCCGGGCATTTCTTTAAGGTGATGCCAACCGATTACAAACGCGTGCTGGCGGAAATGAAGAAAGAAGCCGAACAAGCCCGCGCACGGCAAGTTTTGCAAGAGGTGGGGAGCATGTAGGAGACAAACGTATTGTAGGAAGCGACTGTATTGTAGGAGGCGACTCTGTCGCCGAATTTATTGGCGACTACAGTTTTATAGCCGAACTATTGTCGCTGCCGCTTAACAAATACGACGATACCCGGAAGGAACCCGGACAGAAAAGGATTGTTCCGAATCAGTCAGGATGGATTGAAATTTGAAATCTGCATACGGCTGATTGGTAATACCATTGCGGAATTACAGAGAATGTGTGAACAAGAGGCATTGGAGCTAACGGAGAAAATTAATTTGTGTTCTTTCCTGCTCTCTCAGCTTCCTCCTGTTCAATCTAAATTTATGATTTGAGATTGAATATTGGACAATCAACCAAATACCACCAACCAAAAACCAAATACCACAGGCATACCATGGGCGACGTCAAAGGCTTTATGAAGTTCAAGCGCAAGGTCAGCGGCAAAGCGCCGGTGGCCGAGCGGTTGCGCCATTACAACGAATTTTTGACCATCTTGCCGGTGGAAGAACTCCGCACGCAGGGTGCCCGCTGCATGGACTGCGGTGTGCCGTTTTGTCATACCGGCTGCCCGCTGGGAAATATCATTCCCGACTGGAACGATCTGGTCTTTCGCGATAACTGGCGGGAGGCCAGCGAACGCCTGCACGCGACGAACAACTTTCCCGAATTTACGGGGCGCGTCTGTCCCGCTCCGTGCGAAACAGCCTGCGTGCTGGGTATCAACGAAGACCCCGTCGCCATTAAGCAGATTGAATGTTCCATCGCCGACCGCGCCTTTGACGAAGGTTGGGTTACACCGGAGCCTCCGCTGGAGCGAACCGGCAAACGGGTGGCGATTGTCGGCTCCGGCCCCGCGGGATTGGCCGCCGCGCAGCAACTCAACCGTGCGGGACATAGCGTGACGGTGTTTGAGCGCGCCGACCGGCCGGGGGGACTGCTCATGTATGGCATTCCCGATTTCAAATTGGAAAAATGGCGCGTGTGGCGCAGAATCGACCAACTGACCGCCGAAGGGGTGGTCTTTGAGTGCGGGGCAAATATCGGGGGGAATGTCCCCACACAAAAACTGGTCGACGAGTTTGACGCTATCTTGTTGTGCGGCGGCGCGACCGCCCCGCGCGACCTCAAGATTCCCGGCCGCGAGCTGGCGGGCATCCATTTTGCCATGGACTTTTTGCCGCAGCAAAACAAAGTCAACCAGGGGGACGAGGTGCCCGGCCAAATTTCCGCCGCCGGCAAGGATGTGATCGTGATTGGCGGTGGCGATACCGGCAGCGACTGCGACGGCACCAGCAATCGCCACGGCTGCAAAAGCCTGACCCAGTTTGAACTGATGCCCCCGCCGCCGGATGTCGGCAGCTACCCCCGCGCCAGCCAGCGCCCCGTCAATACCCCCTGGCCCTATTGGCCCGCGATTATGCGCACCAGCACCAGCCATGAAGAAGGATGCCAGCGGGAATTCAGCATTTCGACCAAGGAATTTATCGGCGATGGCCAGGGAAATGTGACCGCGCTCAGAACCGTGCAATTGGAATGGTATACCGACGAAAACGGCCGCCAACAATGCAAGGAAGTCCCCGGCACCGAGAAAACCTGGCCCACGCAGCTCGTGCTATTGGCGATGGGCTTTGTCGGCCCGGAAAAGACCGGCCCGATCGCGGATTTGGGGTTGGAGCTGGATCCCCGCGGCAATGTCAAAACTAACGCCGAGTTTCAATCCAGCCGTGAGGGGGTGTTTGCCGCCGGGGATCTACGGCGGGGTCAATCCCTGGTCGTCTGGGCGATTCACGAAGGGCGCGAAGCCGCCCGCGCCGTGGACAAATACCTGATGGGCGTCAGCCATTTGCCCAGTGTCAACGCGGGGGACTACGCGTGGCGGTAAGGGGCCAATGTGCTCATGTCCGGTAGGGGCGCAAGTCAGACGAACACAGGCGTCATGCCCGCATGAATTGGCTAGTAGAAACCCGATGACCAACAAATCGATTCATGCGGAGTGGCATTGAGCGGCCCGAGATCCATCCAATTTATTGGTAAAGCCAATATTCGGCCCCTCTTCCCTTGTGAAAAAAAAACCACGGATTATCGCCGGTAAATCAGGGAGCGGAATTTCTCCGCTCCCGATCTCCTGGCGATGATTCCGTGGTTATGTGATCGTCTAAATCTTTTCTGCCTGGCGTTGCAAAAGACTTACTTTGGCTCCGCAATGGCAAAGAGGTAATTCTTGCTGGAGATATACAGCACGCCGTTGGCCACAATGGGCGTGCTATACACGGCCGAGCCCATGTTGATCTCGCCCAGCACGTCTTTTTCCTTGCCGACGGTAAAGATGGTGATATCGCCATCTTCGTCGCCGCAGTACATTTTGCCATCGGCGATCAGCGGGCTACCCCAAGAAACCGCCAGCATATCGTGCGTCCAGTGGGGGACGCCGGTCTGACGGTCCAGGCAATGCACTAACCCGCTAAAGTCCACCACAAACAGCAAATCGCCGCTGATCGCCACGGTGCCGATTGTGCGGTGCATCTTTTCCTCGAAGTCCAGCTTGCCGTCATTATTGGCGTCATGGCTAGCATATTCCCAAAGCGCCGCAGAGTTGGGATTAGCGCGGGTGAAATCCCCTTTTTCCTTCTCGCATGCCTGGTTGCGCTTGTGCGGAATCGGGGTCTGCGGATCGGCGGTGTTAAACACCAACTCCGGGCTGACGTCCGACCCATCCGTCTTTTTTAAGGGATCAATGCACCACAGGTGGCCTTGCCCCTCGCCATGTTCGGGGTCTTCCCCGACCGCCACATAGACCAGCCCGTCATAGATGACCGGCGTGCCGATAATATGGTTGCGATCCGCCCCCTGCAGAGTGTACTTGGCAGTCTTGGGGTTGCAGTCAAATTTCCACAAGAGTTTGGCTTTGCCGTTTTCCCCGCGGGCGTCAAAGCTATACACCCAGCCGTCGCCGGCCCCAAACACCAGTTGGGGAATGCCCCCGATCTCGGCAAAGGCGGGAGACGACCACTGCCCATGCAGGACGTTTTCGCCCGGAGTGTTATCCGCCCAAATGACCTGGCCATTGTTTTTATTAAGCACCAGAAACGAGGTCGCCTTGGGCGCGGGCAAATTCGTGTGCCCCTCGTCCACGCCATTACCTGTCAGCACAAACAGATAGTCCCCGGCGATCGTGACCGAGCACGAGCACATATTATGCTGTGAGATGCCCAACTGCTTCATCATGTTAAAGTTCCAGATGACATCCGCCTCGTCCTTGGCGGTAAACTTTTCGTCTTTGACGGAGCCGTCGTTTTCGTCATCGTGAAAGCCGCGGGTGTCCAGGCATTTGACCTCTCCCCGGCTGGTGACATACCACAAGCGTTCGCCATCGATAAGTGGCGAGCAGCAAATCCCCATCAACGGCCAATCGTGCACGCGGCCTGTGGGAAGTTTTTCGCTGGAGTCCTGCCACAGGAATTTGCCGGTAGCTTCGTCAAAGCAAAGCAACACGCCCAGGTCCACCGTCGCGGGATAGCGCTTGAGATAAGCCGCGCCGTTGTTGGTGCCGACATACACTTGGCCGTTGGCGACCACGGTATTCCCATAAGTCTGGGAACCCAGCGGCACGGCCCATTTGATGTTTTTGGATTTTTCCGGAACAAATTTGCCGGTGGAGGGATCCATCGTGATTTCCCATTCCGTGGGGAGGTTGCTCGCCTCCGGGGCGTTATTGCGGCCGGGACTTCCCCCCCATTGATTCCAATCGCCGGGTTGAACTTGGTATTGCGCCGAAAATTGTCCTTTCGCGGGGGCAATTTTGGTGGCGGGAACCAGTTTTGTGGCGGGGATACCCTGGGCGGGGATACTCTTGGCGGGGACATTCGGGGTGGCAGCACTCTTGGCGGCTGGGGCTTTCTGAGTTGCTGGGGTCGTGGGGGCCGCGGCTTTGGGTTGGGCACTGGCAGTTCCGGCGCATAAGCTGAAGCTAAGCAAAACCGCAATAGCCAAAAACAGTCGGGAATGCAAACAACAAGGCATAAGGAAAACTCACTAAGGCAAGTGGATGTTGAAAAAATTGGATCGAGTTGGTGTCCAGCTAATTTTGGCTGACGGTCGTCGGTGGATTGGGGTACACCTGCAAGTTATCAATGTAAATTTCCGCCACACTGGCATTGCCAAACAGGCCCGGCGAGCCGACCACGTTGGGCGTTTCATCGACGGCCTCAATTTGCCATTCCTGGGGTTCGGGCTGGCCCCGTTCCCATACTTTGCCCCGCAGGATCGCTTTGCCATCTTCGGCATGGGCGCTAAATTTCATCGTGTACCACTTTCCACCTTCCCAGGCAAACGGCAAATCCTTGCTAAAGCGGGTCTTGATCTGGCTAGTCCAACTGCGCAGTTGCAGCTTTTGGCTATCCCCCATCATGTCCAACGTGTAACGCATGTTGATCAGTCCCATATCGGGAAGTTTGATGATCTCTTGCTTACCTTGGTCGGTTTCGGCGATGGCCTTGACCGCCTGGCCGCGTAGGTCGGCCTGAATCGTGTAGTTGGTCATGTTCCATGGACCCAGCCACCCTTGGCTGCGAGTGCCGCGAGGAATGGTGGTGACCTTGACCATGACTTTTTCACCATCGATTTCGCGAATTTTGTGGCGGTGCCGCACGCCGACCCAGGTAATAACCGGTTCCCCCTCGATGGATTTGGCCTTGGTGACGGGATTGGTTACCTCGGCCAGGGGAATGCTATTAAAATCAAATTTCCAAGGCAGCGGCGGGACCACGCGAATCCGCGCGGTGCCGGTCAAATTCCCCACTTTGGCCGTGAGAACTGTCGCCACATGCGCCGCGGATTTGTCCGCGGTAAAGTTCCCCTCCGGGGTGATCTCTCCCGGTCCGGCCAGCGTGAATGTGGCGGACTGTTCGCCCAGCAGTTGACCGCGGGCATTAAACAGCCGCACGCTGAATTTTTGGGCTTCGCCCGGCTGCATCAGGACCTCGCAGGGGACGACCTGCACATGTGAAGGCGTGTCGGAGCCGCTAACTGGGGGTTCGGGGGAGGAAGTGATGGGGGGCGGGGACGCGCTTGCCGCGGGGTCCCCATCCGCAAAGCAATACAGCGCGTGATTGGTCGGCAAATAAACCCGATTTTCGCTGGCGATCATCGAGCCACTCACCTCGTCGACGGGGTCGAGCCGCGCTTTTAGCAAGAATTTGGCCCCTTCCGCCGTCGGCTGCAAAATGTGCAGCCCGCTCGTCGTCGGCATGTATATTTTATCATCCGCAACTAGGGGACTGGCGCGGGTGAGTGCTCCGACTAGCTTGATCGGGCGTTTGGTGATGGTTTGCCCGGTTTTGGCATCCAGAATAAACAAATTGGAAGAGTCATCCACGCAGTACAGCCGGTCGTTATGGATCACCGGCGAGCTTTTGCCGCACATGACGGACTTTTGCATCCACAACAGATGCTCTTTTTTATCAGTGATGTCTCCCTTTGCCCCTTTGGCATTGATGGCGGCCACGCAACCAATGGTCGTGTTGTCCATGTTTTCTTCCCCTTGGGCGATGTACACCGTATCCCCCACGACCAAGGGAGAGACGCTAATGCCGCGGCGGGAAAGCTTGTAATTCCACAGGGGGACGCCCGTCCGGGGCTGAAAGCTCCAGACGCTGCCGTCGCTACTGCCAAAAATCATTTGCGCCTGGCCGTCGATCACCTTGATCACGGGCGTGCTATAGGTCGTGTCCTCGGGAAGTTCCTTCGTCCCGTTAAACCAGCGGACTTCGCCCGTGTGCTTGTCCATACCGAGAAAGCGGTGCGCAGGGCGGGCCATCTCTCCCCAGCCGATCACCACCGCGCTGGCGATGACCATATCGTCAAAGACCACCGGCACGTTGGTCCGCCCGCCATACGTGCTCAGCGCGCCGAATTCCTCGTGCAGGGAGCGATCCCACACAACCTTGCCCGTGTCGGCGTCCAGGCAGGCAAAGTAGCCATTGACCCCCTGGGCAAAGATGGTGTTGGTCTGCGGATCGGCCACACAGCAGGACCAACCGACGCGCTCCGCGGGCACGTCCGACAGATACACGTTATGCTTGGCTTCCCAAATTTTGTTCCCGGTCGCCGCGTCCAGGCAAATCACTTTTTCCATTTCGCGGTTCGTCTCGCGGGCGTCGCGGACAATGGTGTACAGCTTTCCTTTGTAGATAATCGGCGTGGAGATGCCCCCCGCCTCTTCGTTCTTCCAGGCGACATTCTTGCCCGAACGCAAATCAACCGTACTAACCAAGTTCGATGAGGAACGAGAAACGCCATCTTGATCGGGGCCACGCCAATTCGGCCAGTCGGCGGGAGACGAAACCGACGCGTTGACAGCCGCAACGCTAAGGGGGGCGGGGGCGGCCTTGCCCTGTGGCGCGGAAGCCGCTACACCAAGATTTTTTGCGGTCACTTGGGCAAATAAGGGACTTAGTCCAGATAAAACCAGCAGAAAGCTTAAGCAGGCGCGAAGAATTGGCATGAATTTCTGTAAAGGCACATTACTTGTTGAAACAACGATTGGGGTGGAAGACATCATTCCCTCTTCTTATTGACTCGGGTTGGACCAATATCAAAGGCTCGGGTTATCAATGACCCAGGTTGGAAAACTGCGGGGGAGTGCCATTGGTACTGCCGTCATGCAAAGTGAGCTTTGGCAGTGCAATTTACTCTTTCCCTACGAACGTGACAGGTGGGATGTTGGGCGGGTCGTGGGAAATTTCCCACGCTACGGGAAGCCAAAAGGAGTCATACTGACTGGCAATCGAAAGATGGGACTCTACAACTAAATTAAAGAATTTGGGGACTAAATGCAAGCAAACCGTCAGCAAACGATTTGACCGCCACAAGGTGAAAAGCGGCTGTATTTTGCCGGAATTGCGGTCATCCGCGATCCATGGCTTTGGGAATAATGTGCTGTAAAAGCAATAAATTTTGCGGATCGTAGGACTGGGAACTGCTACAACGAATCCTCCGTTACTGCGGAATTGTCCGTAAAAAACGGTTCCGCACCCTGCCGAGCGCGGGTTCATCCCCCTAGGCGGGAATATCCGACATCATTGATACAGACCGAGAATCTGTCGCGTCCAGGCGGGGGAAATCGCTTTGACACGGCTGGCCCGAATCCCGCATCTAACAGTGAGGGAATTTGGCCATAAAACAATAAATCTTTACCGGAAAAGGAGTTCCGTCATGAAATCACTGTCCCTCTTGGCTGCCGCCTGCCTGTGCGTGCTCAGCCTGTCCGCCGAATGTAGTGCCGCTGAGTATTGCCAACCCGGCTCTCCCGCCGATGTTGGTCGCAATTATTATGTCCCCGGCGTCCCCTGTGGCGATGCCGGAGCTATTGGTGCCCAACTGTACGTCTCCCCCCGGCCGGTACCGGCATTCGTGGGCCATACCTACATCACATATGAAGGTTTGATGCCGCACGAGATGCTGTACAAGCACCACCGGACCTATTATCGTCCCTGGGGTCCCTACGGCGGCGTTACCCGCGCGAAGATTCATTGGTGGTAAGCGGGTAGGAGGCAACTCCGTAGGTAAATTTCAAATTTCAAATTTGAGATACTGCATTTGAGATCCGAGATTTGAGATTTAAAACCTGAGATCAGAGACACCAAACCGCCGCACGACCAGCGATCAAACAACTTTCCCCCCCTTAAATTTATTTACCCTTGGGAACATCCCTATGAACCGTTTCCTGTTGGCCGGAGTGGCTGGATTGGTGCTTGCGCTGGGGACGGCGTCCACAGCCCATGCCCAATATCCCTACACCAAGCCCTACCTAACCGCCAGTCAACAGGCGGTAAACGTGAGCCAGGGTTTGCCCTGGCATAACAAGTACGCCCATCAAGCCTATGGCGAGCCGTACGCCCTGGTTGTCCCGCCCAATGCCGAATACCAAACACACTACGCGTGGGGTGTCGGCGGGATGCGGAACACCCCGATCTTTCACCAGTATGGCCGCAGCTATCCTGGCGGGGGGGGCTTTGGCGGTTATCGCTTTCGGCATCCCCCCTATTGGCCCAGCGACACCAACCAGTTTGGCGTGTATTACATTCGCGGCCCGTGGTAAGCAGCTAATTTAACAACCGCCAGCGCAGGACAGATTCGTGGTGATTATCAACAGCAACGCCAAGCGAATGTCCCCGGACATTCACTTGGCGTTAATTATTTTAGGCTGTTTGTGGTGCTTTAAACTGATAAAGTCCTATCAAGATGCTGCGCGGGATTAGTGGCGCGCCTACGCGGCGCTATGTATCCGCGCGGCCCTTTGTGTCTGCGTGGCGTGGCGGCCGCACAAGACCGCGGCGGCCAAGCTGGCCGCTCCCCACCACCAGCTTGGTTCTGGCACCACCGGGGAGTAACCCACCTGCGTGAACAGGGCCTGAACTTCGGCGGAGGAAGTGTTGTCGCCGACAAAAATAAAATTACTTAGCCCATACGGATCAGAGGGAAAACCATTGCTGGGATATTGCCGCAAGGGCCCCACCATGGGGTTGGCCATGCCCGGGGCAAAAAACGCATAGCTGTCGCCAAACACCGATAACGTATAATTTGTGATCGCCGCCGTGGTGTCGTAGAGTGCTTCCTCGGCATGGGTAAAGGTCGTGCTTTGGGCAAAGACGCGATCCTCCCAAAAACCAATTTCGATCCCGCGATTGTCGTGGCCCAGCACGATCAAGCTCCAACCGGCGCGGTCATTGGTGTTGTGATTTTCGTTGGTGATTTGCACGTTGATGCTTAGCGAATAACCCAGCGTGCGGTCCAGCACCACACCCGGAGGGACCGGCGTGACGCCGGGAATGCGGCTATATCCGGCGCGATCGGTTATGGGATCGGCCGTGTCAAACAGCATGGTGTTCCCCAGGTTGTTTTCGATCACGGACTGCGGCGGATCAAAAGTCGTCGCCCCCGTGGCCAAATAAAACCAACCCTGGTCTTGCGGCTTTTGGCCAGTCGTGGAATTGTACAAAATTATGGGCATGGCCTGGGCCACGCTACCGCCACCCGCCAGCAGCAGCAACCCGATCAGTAACAATCGCCGCCAGCCAATTTGCCGCCGCCCCGTTCCGCTGAACTGACCAAAGAATGCCGACATGCTTGACCCTTTTACAAAGTTGAATCGTCAGTTGATCTGTTAGCCCAAAAGTGATATCGCCTTCGATACCGGTAACACGCAGAGATCGTCTTCATGTATGGTAATTACCTGTCCCCTCGGATAGGCGCGATTTGCCATCAAAACGTCTAAAAAAGCCAGGGCAATCGTGACTGCAGGGGTATCGTGGCAACGCCGGTTCGTAACTTAACCAGCAATTACCCGACTAAAACACCGAAACACCCCAAAAAGATGCGGCAAAAGAGCCGCGCAAAGGGGGGATAGAATGTATGCGGTAGCGGACTCCCACACAAAAAACGGGGAATAGCAAAACGTGCTGACACCGCCATAAAATTCCCATGACGGCAGGTCAGGCTCCCTTATAGCATGCACCCGTGCCAAAAATCAAGCGAATTTGAGGGGTAACACGGCAGAAAAACCCCGGCGGGGAAAGCCCGCGGGGTTTATTGACTTGGCGTTTGCCGATTTTTGGCCATGTGGGGAAAAGCGCGTTGGTAATTGGCTCTCTTCCCATGCCCAGCCGACGGAGGCGGGATTAGCGATACAGACTGCCCGAGGCGCCTGTTCCGCCATTGGCGGTGCCACTGCCAACGGTGCCGCCGCTGGCGGGCAGGTAACTGTGTGAATAACCTTGCGTGGCGGTTGTTGCCGGGCTGGCCCCCGTGGGGGAGCTGCCGGCACCGGCAGTTAAGGAATTTGCCGGCAGACAAACGCCGTTTTCACAAACCACGCCACTCGGCAGGCTGCCACTGGCGGCGGCGGGCAAATTGGGACTGCCGCTGGCCTGCAGGGCATTCATGTTGTATTGGCCGCTCGCCGTCGTGGGCGTGGCCAAACTGCCGTTTTGTGTGGCTGTGCCAGGGGTTGCTTCATAGTTCGCCGGTTGTACGGTATTTCCCTGCTGCCCATTGTTCAGAGCGGTGGTAGATCCCGCCGTCCCTAAATAGTTGTAATTACTGGTCCCGCCGGGGCGATAAGAACTGGCGGCGGCGGCAGTCGTTACCCCGCGGTTGCCGTACTGATAGTTAGGGACTTGATAGCCATTGTTTCCCGGCTGGTAATTTGGCTTGTCAGCCATACTGGCCGAGGCGATCGATTGGTTGTTTTGCGCCGCGTCCAAACCCGCTTGGCTGTTAAAGGGGGTGCCGCCAGCCGGTGTTGTTGACAAAGGATAACCGGTGGAAGATACCGTGCCTGTCGCGGAGGTCGTGGCGGCGTTGTTGTTCCAACCACTACCGGTCGCCGCTCCTTGATAGCCGGTGCCACCACTGGTATTCGGGGCAAATCCCGGATTGCTGGGGGGCGTGTAAGGATATAAGCCACCGGCGGGCGCGCTCCCCGCAGCGGGGTTACTCGCGGGATAACTGGCCGGGGCCACCCCACTGCCGGGGGCCATGGTCGCCGTGGGATTGACGGCACCGGTTTGATTCATAGCGCCGGGTTGATTATACGACCCAAAACCGCTGGCCATGTAATTTGCCTGCGCGGGATAAGCGGGCGTAGAGGGGGTACTCATCGCGGTGTAGGCCGCGGCGCTGGTTGGTCCTCCGGGCGTCGTCGTGGCATTTCCCATGACCACCTGTGCCGGACCATAAGGCGTGTTGGGGGCTTGCGTGTAATTTGCCACCGGCGTGGAGGTTTGCGGGTAATTGGCGTTGCCGGCGGCCAGGGTGGAGGTAGAGGGCGTGCCACCTGGCGTGGACGCGCCTGTCGAGGTTCCCTTGGTGGTGTTGGTTGTGGTGTTATCCGCCAGGGCTTCCCGCGAAGGAAGATTGGGCTTGCCGGTGCCGGCCAGGGCGGTATCTTTTTTGGCCCAGGGATTCCAACTCCAACTGCCGCCGCCGCCGGACTGGCAACCGCTGACACCCAAACTAACGGCGATCAAGGCGGCCAACTGAACTTTGCTGCAACGCATACACGCACTTCCTTGTGTGTGATTCGGGAAACATCCGCTAGCACCGGATTTGCCATTCTCCCGCGTCTATCCGGGCAACTTGATGAGTTTTTTGATAGCCGAGCGGGTATCTATTTTCACTATCGGGCGGGCAACCCGCGAAATCCATATATTCCGCAAAGTTTTGGCAATCCCGCTCCTCAAGACCCCGCCCCCGGTCCACCCCCGCCTGCTAGCAGGGGGCCTGTGGCTGCCCGCGGCGGATGATGGCAAACTACCGCGATTGACGATTACGGCGCGGCTTCCCGGCGGGGGGGGATCATAGGGAGAGCATTAAAAGTCGTCAATGCCGATTACAATGTGTCAAAATTGTCAGTATTTTATGAAAGCCGGATTTAGATTTGCCCCATCGACATGGCGGAAAACCCGCGGCTGATTGGTCCGCCAGACGGCAATTATGCGGTATCTGCGGACTATAACGGGCACCCTGGCTCCCCCAGCATGTCTCATTCATAAAATTATGTCAGCGAATTTGCCAGCCGTTGGCCTAGGGTTTAAGATAATATCTGTTAAATTTTTGGTGTGGGATCGGACCGGATCGTTACCAAGCACGGATGGCGGGATGTAGCGTTGGGCTGTTATTCCGGGCCTGTTGATATTCCACGTGTTTTGGTTTTTCATTTCCTTGTCTGTCTGGTAATTCCATGTCCAACGAACAATTTAATCCGACTGGTTCGATGTCTTCCAATCAAGCGGGTGGCCTGACCCCCGCCAACCCCGCGTTTGTTGCCACTTCGCCCCTCGAACAATTACTCGAAGCCGCCTGCACCAACAAAATGCAGATGGAAGTTTTTCTCAATCAATTCATCAACAACCATGTGCTGGTTCTGCTGAATGAAGACCCCGGCAATCCGCCCCAAATGAATAAAATCTCCCCGGTTACCTTTAATCGAGGGGACGGCCAGCAATATGTGGTCACCTTTACCTCCGCCGAACGGGTCAAGCCGTTTGTCGAACAATTTCCGCAGTTTAAACATGCCCTGGGCATGCACGCCGGTTTTATTGTGCAATCCCTCAATAACAATATCGGCATTGCGGTGAATCCTGGCTGCCCCATCGGCTTTGAATGGCATGCTCCGGGCGTGCAACAAGCCAAATCCAACATTGACTGGTCCAAGGCCCCCTGGAATCAACAACAAGCCGCGGCCGCGCAATCAATGAATCCCGCGGGCGGCATGGCTCCGCCGCCGTCCAACGCCTAAGCGTGGCGCGGAGAGCGCGGACTTTTGTTGCGAGTGCCCGTTTGACCCGGCCGTAGGCGATAAGACCGCCACGGTAATTTCATCTGCCGCGCTCTTTGGACCATTTATTATCAACCCAGGGTTGCAGCGCAACCCTGGGTTGTTTGTTGAGGTAGTGGTGTGTTCAGGTAAAGCAGGTTTAGACGCCTTGTAAAAATAACACCTAAACTTTTAGTGCTGTCCAAAAATTTGCATTGGCAGGACTCCCTTTGGTTCAAGGGCATTTAATCCCTTTGCGGGCCAAAAGTCCGATTCATTCTACTGGGAGACTCTCAATTTGGCTCTTAAGCTATAAGTCTCGTGCCAAAGCCCCAAACACGAAAATCGTGATAAACACAGTGAGGTAAATTTGCTCCCAGGCTGGCGTTGCGGGGTGAAATGCTGTTTGCCCCTTGCTCACGCTGCGGGCTGATTGCTTATCCAAATTTCTCAAAATTTTCCATCCTTTGTGTTTGATTTTGTGCCAAAGGTTGTGCTACAGTCACGCGTATTGCAAATGTACTTATGTACATTTATTGATGGTGGCCGACCTGCGGCCTATGCCGCAAACCGCTGTCGCCCGCACTATTTCTGAATTTCGGTTTGGGCAAACACACGCGCCATTGACCGGAATCTAGCTCCCGCACCAACCACATAAAAAGGGGACGCCATGCGCGCACAGCTTTGTTGGCCGCTTATCTGTATCAAAGTCATCTTTGCCGGCGCGGCGGTGCTTGCGGGGAGTTGTCGTGTTGGCATCGCGGCCGAAATACGCGCCGGATCCCCCGCTTCCCTGGCTCCGCCCGCCGCGCAAATGATGCAGCTTCCCCCCGCTGTCCGCCAATGGTACCGCAATCCCGATGGCTCTTGCGTGCAATGCAGTATCGGCATGTGCGGTGTCTGGTCCAACATTCCCGCCGCCAGCACCCTACTCTGGAACACCCCCTACGGCCCCGCGATCCGCGGCGGCTCTTGGCCCAGCCGTGTTAGCGACTACGCCCGTCGTCGCGGCATTCCCCTGTACAACATCACCGGCGCCACCACGCTGGATTGGCTGCGTTGGGCGGGACGGACGGGCCGATTTGCGGCCATGGCCGCGGGGCCAGCGCACTTTCAAACGCTGTACGGCTATGACCCCGCGACCAACAGTTGGCAGGTCTGCAATAACAACTCCCCCCAACGGATCGATCATTACTCCGACGCGCAATTTCGCCGCCTGCATGCCAGTGGCGGTCCCTGGGTGGTGATCCTAGATGCTCCGGCCAGTCCAGCCGTGCCGCAGTATCGCCGCTGGTGGTAGGTTTGCGCTAACCAGCGGCGATCTACTACTCCACATCTCCTCTACTCCATTTCTAACCACTACCCACTAACCACCATCCACTTTCTTCCCATGCGACTCACATTCTGCTGCTTATTGTTTGTTCCCCTGTTGCAACTTGCGGCCCAAGTCACCACGGGGCCGGAAATTGACGTTCAAGAAATTCACCGTCGGGGTGATACCGTCGAGTATGTAACAGGGGACGCACAATCCACCGAAAGCGCCGCTTCCGAAACCGCGCTTGCGGCGCTGGCACCCCCCGCGGATGACGACCACAAATGGTTTATCACCGTCATTAAGCAGGATAATTGTCCGCCGTGTCAGCAATTATTGACCGATCTGAGCCAGGATCCCCGGCTGTTGGCGTTTGTCCAGCCCGCCAAACCCCCAGAGTCCTGGGCTCACTTTAATGTGTATGCCCGCGAGGATGAAACGCAGGCCTGGCGATGGGAAAAAATTCGGTTGCGGGGTTATCCCACGCTCTTGGTGCAACCCCCCCGCAACGGCCGCTATGGCCCAGCGGCTACGGTCGTCCTGCAAAAGACCGGTTATGGCGGTGATGCCGCCGCCTTGGCACGGCAACTCCGCACGGCGATCACCGACTATGCCACCAAACACCAGGCAACCCCGGCTGACGCGGCGCTGATAACCGGCGTATCGGCAAATACGCGGTCCAGCAATCACCTCCCCTTAATCACTGCCAACACGTTGATTCCCGATGAGCCGAGCGACCTCGGCAACGCAGCGCCTGCTCCATTTGCGCCTCCCGCGATTCCCGAACCGCTACCTCATGATCCGGCGCCAGGGCCATTGGTCGTTCCTCCGCAGGTGGATCCGGACGCGCGTCCCGCGCCGCAACCTGATCCCGCTCCCACACCATCCCCCGCGCCGCGAATCGCTCCCGCTGTCCCCGGTCCGTTCCCCCAACACCCCGAAGCGGTCGTCATTGTCGACAAATTCGCCGACAGTATGACCGATGAGCGGACCTGGGCGCGCGTCCGCGCGGTATTGCAGCGGCTGCAAAAAGAACGCCCCGGCCTGATCGTGCGGCTGCTGGATATTCGCGACGCCGCGCAATATCCCATTTCCCCCGGCGAATTGCCGGCGGTCATCACCACCAGCGAAGGACGCATCGAAACCAAGCTCGACCGCCGCTTGCTGCCGCTCTTGCAGGCTGACCTGCAAACCTTTCCCTGGGAAGCATTACTCTCGTTTTTTACGCTCGGCTTTAACTGGGCCGGACTGGCGGCGATCGGCATTTGGCTGGCGGCGCTTGTTCGTCAATGGCGCAAGGCCCGCGGCCAGCGGTTATTACTCGATGAACAGTCGCTGTCGCAATTGCGCGAATTGCTGGCCAAACTGCTGAAAAGCGATACGCCTCCCACAAATACATAAATGCTGGCGTGGTCGAGGAATCGCAAGCAATATACCTCATAGAAAGAGAATCATCGCGATGACATGCGTGAATCATGCCGGTACAAGGTCCAATAAAAAGCCTTTACCCAAATCTCATCAGCGTATCCAGTCTGAGAAAACCATACCGCAATTGTTTCAGATTGTGATTGAATGTCCCGACGAACCCACACAAGCCGCGCTCTATGCGCAATTAAAAGCGCAAGGGCACCGCTTGCGGTTGATCGCATTCACTTAGCCCGCCACATTTCAGCCCGCAGCGTTAGCCAGGGACCATTAATGATGCCTATTGAACCTCTATTGCCTTCCCTGCAATTGCACCTGCATCGGCAGACGCCACTGGCCGATTCCTTTCGCACGCGACAAATCGCCGGCCAGTATGGTCTGACATTGGCGGAGACTTTAACTGAATGCATCGTGTGTGATTTACCCGACCTCCGGCGGCCCTGGCGAATCGGGCTAATCACGGGTCCCTCGGGCAGTGGCAAATCTAGCGTCGCTCGGCAGTTATTTGGTGAAAGTGTTGCCACCCCGGCTGATTGGCCGCGCGACAGGGCCATCATCGATAGCCTGGGCGAGTTAACCACCCGTCAGCTCGCGCGGTTGCTAACCGCCGTGGGGCTAGGGAGCATTCCGGCGTGGCTCAAGCCGTATCATGTGCTAAGCACCGGGCAGCGCTTTCGGTGTGATTTGGCGCATGCTTTTGCCAAGTCGGTCGCCGAACCCGGCAAAATGACATCCGTGGCAAAAGACCCACCGCCGATACCGACGGTGGTTTACGACGAGTTCTCTAGCACGATTGATCGGACCGCGGCGCGGATGGTGGCGGCGACAGTGGCAAAAGCGATACGCCGGGAGCATCTTTGCTGTCGATTTGTCGCGGTCACCTGCCATGACGACGTGGCCGTGTGGCTTGCGCCGGATTGGACGTTGGATATGGGGACGGGACAATTCGCACGGAGGTCGCTTCGGCGGCCCCCCATCAGTTGCGAGATCTATCGTTATGACAACGGAGCCTGGCGGTTATTTCGCCACCATCACTATCTAAGCGGCAAGTTATCGCCACAAGCGCGATGTTATGTCGCCCTGTGGAATAAGCGGCCCGTTGGATTTTGCGCGGTGTTACCGGCGCTTGGCCACCGCGGGCTATGGCGGATCACGCGATTGGTGGTCTTGCCGGACTTCCAGGGCCTGGGGCTGGGGATGCGACTGGCGGAGGCGATAGCCGCGGGCTACCAGCGGCAGGGGCTGCGGATGAACATCTCCGGCGCGCATCCGGCGCTGATCGCGCATTGCCGCCGCTCGCCCTGCTGGCGTTGCACGGCGGTTTACAAGTATGGCCAACGCGGGTCGCCCGCATTTGAAGGAACGTTTCGCGGTTCATACGGACGACCCACGGTAACATTTAGCTATGTGGGCGAGTGTAATCCTCTCACTCCGTGAGAGGAACAGCGGGAATTTACTATAAAACAAGCATGATTTCCCGTAATGACCGCTGTTTTTTTAGACACCTGAATCACACGGAGTGTGATGAGTACAACGCACCAGCGGGAGAATACGCATGCCAGAATCCGCCGGGGCGGGCAAATTGACCAAGGCCAAACAGCAAGCGATCGGCACCATCTTGGCCGTGGGGGGAACGCTTAAAATGGCCGCCGACCATTGTGGTTGCCTGGTCAAGGATATTAAAGCCGCTGCAAAAGCCGATCCCCGGTTTGCCACGCAACTGCGGCAATACCAGTTGCGGCCGCAGTTGGACACGCTGACTTGCTTATTCACCGCCGCCCGCGATCCCAAACAGTGGCGCGCCGCGGCCTGGGCGCTCGAACGAATGTATCCGGCGCGCTACGGTCCCCGCAAGGCTGACACACTCACCCGCGTGGAACTTGCTCGATTTGTCAAGCACCTGGTCAAAATCCTGGCCGCCGAAATACCCCAGGCACGCACGCGGCAGCGTATTGAACGTCAATTAGCTGAATTGATGACCGCGCATGGACCGCATTAAGAATAACCCCTTTACATTTTCAGTGCGGACGGCACTTATTCTGGCTCGCAACTTTTTCTCCGCGTTTCCCTATGGTATTTTTCAACTCTATGCAACGCCGATTGCTAGGGCAAATACAGTCCGAATGGCAAGAACGGCTTATCGTCGGAAAGCGATCGCGCGGTACGCGGCGGCGGCGTCAGCGCGAGGCAAATCTGCTGAATTGGGGGCGATACTATCTGCCAGAGCACTTTCGCCGGACGCCGTCGCATCTGCACACCTGGCTGGCGGAATGGTTGGATCAACCGCGGAACAATGGCTGGCGGCTAAATGTGCTGGCTCCCCGCGGCGCGGCAAAATCCACGCTGGTTACGCTGGCCTATGTCCTGCGCACGGCGCTAACCGGTCAGGTGCCGTTCATCTGGATTGTCAGCGACACCCGCGCTCAGGCCGCCGGGCATCTGGCCAATCTGCGGGCGGAGCTAACCTGCAACACACGCCTGGCACGCGCGTACCCCGTGACCTGCGGCGCGGGACCAGTCTGGCGCGCGATGCAACTGCAACTGCGCAATGGCGTCACCCTAGAGGCAATCGGCACCGGTCAACGCGTCCGGGGCAAACGCCACCGCGCCGCCCGCCCCGGATTGATACTCTGCGATGATTTACAAAATGATGGGCATGCCTTGTCGCCGCGATTGCGCGAGCTTTCCCGCCGTTGGTTCTTTGGCATGTTGCTCAAGGCTGGAACCAAGCGGACAAACATCGTCAATCTGGCGACGGCGCTGCATCGGGACGCGCTCGCGCTCGAGCTGACGCGCACCGCCGGCTGGCAGTCACGCACCTTTGCCGCTATAGAAAAGTGGCCCACGCGGATGGATCTCTGGGCGGCCTGGGAGCGGATTTATTGCAATCGCGATCTGCCCGATCCGGCGGCCGACGCGCTGCGATATTATGAGGAACATCAAGCGGAGATGGAGGCGGGCGTGGAACTCTTGTGGCCCGCCGAGGAAGACCTGTACACGCTGATGCGGCAGCGGTGCGAAGGGGGCCGCGTCGCGTTTGACCGCGAAAAGCAAAATATCCCCGCCAACCCCGACAGTTGCGAATGGCCCGCCGAATACTTTGGCGATCATCTGTGGTTTGACGAATGGCCACGCGACGCGCGGGTGCGGGCGATCGCCATTGATCCCAGCAAGGGACGCACGGACCGCGTTGGAGATTACTCGGCCATTGTGCGTCTGGCGATCGATCCGCGCGGTGTGGTCTATGTGGCCGCGGACTTGTCGCGCCGTACCACCGAAATCCTGGTCGCCGATGGCATCGCCTGGTACCGGCAGTTTCAACCCCAGGTGCTAGGCATCGAGGCCAATCAATTTCAAGAACTACTGGCCGCGCAATTGATTGCCGAGCTGACCCGCCAGGGCCTCCCCGCCATTCCCGTGATCCCCGTTGAAAACACCCTGGCCAAGGTAGTGCGCATCCGTCGCTGGGGGCCGCTGCTTGCTCAGCAGCGCGCACGGTTTTTAGCAAATTGCCCCGGCACAAAGCTGCTGGTCGAGCAATTGCGGGACTTTCCGCATGGCGCGCATGACGACGGACCCGACGCGGCGGAACTGGCCCTGCGCCTGGCCTGCGAATGGTTAACCGAACCAGCCGCCGACGGCCTGGGAGGCAATCTACTAAGGGGATAAAAGTCCGCAAGGTGAGACAAGTCCGTGGGGGGACAAGCCGAAATAATCAACGCTCGGGCCATTACTTCACGACCGCGATGTCCCACAGAATGACACGACATAGAACATGCATTGGGCCGTTGGCCCACATGAACAGAGTCACGTTAATGTCTGGTTCCATTTTACTGAATACCAGCAACCAAAAACCATATTCCTAAAACCACTCCTCCGTACTCCATTTCTCCATACTCCACTACTGCACCATGCCCTCCCCAATTTCCCAACGCCTGACCGAAGCTTGGTCCGCGCTACTCGACACCCTGGTCGATCCGCACGAGCCGTTCCTGGACGATGCCTCCGCCGCCTGGCTGCCGCTCGCCAGTGATGCCGCGCCTGGCGACATGACGATCCCATCCGCCGCGCAGTTACAAGAAACCCGCAATCATTGCCGGATGCTGGCCCTTACTAATGAATTTGCCATCAATGGGCATGAAAACCGGATTAACTTTATCGTCGGGCCGGGGCATTCTTATCGCGTGACGGCGGTTCGCGGCCAGCAGCCCGCGCGGACGCTGCTACTGGACGCGATGCAAGAGCTGAATCGCTTCTTGCGGGAAAATCAGTGGCCGCTGCGCCAGGCCGAGATTGTTCGCCGCCGCGACCGCGATGGCGAGGTCTTTCTGCGCTTCTTTACCAGTCCCGCCGGTGTCCTGCAATTGCGGTTTGTCGAACCGGCCGCGGTGGCCACGCCCCCCCGCTATGCCGCGCAACCGGGTGTGCGGCTGGGGATCATGACTCTCCCCCAGGATGTTGAGACCGTACAAGCGTATTTGATTGACGGGAGCATCGTTCCCGCGGATGAAATTCAGCATCGCAAGCTAGGGGTCGATGCCAATGTGCTGCGCGGGATGCCGCTATTTTATCCAGTACGCAAGAATCTGCGCCGTGCCGAAAAGCTGCTGCGGAACATGAGCACCGTGGCCGAGATTCAATCGGCAATCGCGTTGATTCGCAAGCATCGGGCGGCGGGACGCGGCGGAGTGGAGGCCTTTGTGGCGGGACAAGCCGATGCCACCGCGCCGAACATGGGAAGTGGCGGCGGTGCGCGCAGCCGAACATGGCAGCATTTTTCGCCGGGGACCATCTTGGACGCTCCCGGCAGCATTGAATATGAATTTCCCGCCGCGCAACTTAACGCCGGCAGTTATGTCGCGATATTGCAGGCGGAACTGCGGGCGATTGCCAGCCGGCTGGTCATGCCAGAATTTATGCTAACGAGCGACGCCTCCAACGCAAACTACAGCTCGACGATGATCGCCGAAGGTCCGGCGATGCGCATGTTCGCCCGCCTCCAGGCGGAGCAAGTCGCGGCTGACCAGGTCGTGCTAGAAAAAGCACTGCAAACGGCCATCACGGCGGGCCGTCTGCCGCGGGACACGCTGGAATTGTGCGAAATTACCGCCGTGCCGCCATCGCTGGCCGTGCGCGATCAACTGCAAGAAACACAACGACGCAGAATTGAATATCAAAGCGGCATCTTGTCCGCGCAAACCTGGTCGCAGCAGACGGGCTTGGACTATGACCAGGAACAAGCCTTACGGAAAGCCCACGCGGCAATTTAAGCCCGGCGCGTATTAGCCCGCAGTGCCTTAGCCCGCAGCGTTAGCAAGGGACGGAAGGCGGGAGACGAGAGACGGGAGGCGAGAGACGAGAGACGCGACATCAGCCCACAGCGTCAGCCTGTGTCAACACGTCCCCTATCGGCGACAGAGTCGCCTCCTACAGATCCCTCGCCGCCGCCTCGGACTATCAACTTACTTTTTCCTTTTTTCACAGCTACTATGTCCACTTCAGAAAACTTGATTGAATACGCGGCGGCGTTATCCGCCACCAGCCGGATCGATCGCGCGGCGAATTGCCTGCGCGGAGTAAAGGTGCTTGGTTTAAACTCTACCAACGGACGGCAATACACGCCGACCGCGCTCGAACAAGCCGTCCCCCTCTATGCCAATGGCAAGGTAAACATCAACCACCCCAAGGGGGCGCCGCACGGTCCACGCGATTACCAAGACCGGTTGGGGCATTTACAAAATGTCCGCTACGAACCCGCGCGGGGCTTGTACGCCGATTTGTGCTACAACCCCCGGCATCCATTGGCGGAACAACTGCTATGGGATGCCGAGCACGCGCCTAGCCAGGTCGGTTTGTCGCATAATGTCATGGCGCGCACGCGGCGAGAGGGAGAGACGCTGATCGTGGAGGAGATTTTATCCGTGCAAAGCGTGGACCTGGTGGCTGATCCCGCCACGACGCGCGGCCTGTTTGAAGCGGAGCCTTCTCCAACCCTCGAGGTTATCGCTCCAGCCGCGCAACTCGCGCTTTTAGAGGCCGATAATCAGCGTTTGCAGGCGGAACTGCAATCTGCCCAAACCGCCGAACGCCTGGCCCGGCGGCGCTTGCTCATCGCCCGCGCGCTGCGCTCCGCGGGTTTGCCCGATCCCGCGGAAGCCCGTGGGCCGGCGCGGGCGATTGTGGATGATGCCTGGCTAGAGGCCCTGGAAAATGCATCGTGTGACGAGGATGTGCGGGAACTGGTCCGCGCCCGCGCGGAGCTATTGTGGGAGGCGCGGCGTTGGGGGACGGAGCTTGCCACACAAGGATCCTCTGCCTGGGAACCATGCAAGAGCGCTGTTTTTCTTAACCTTCCCCGTTCGCGCGAGCAAGGGTCTGAGCCGGGAGGGCCCGCGGAAATATCGACAACCAGCCGGGGCAAGGCATTCGCCAGGGCGTTGCTTATGGCGGGGCGGTGATTTTAGCCCGACGCGTCAGCGAGGGACCTGTAGGAGGCGACTCTGTCCCCGATATTACCCGACGCGTCAGCGAGGGATCTGTTGGTGACTCTGTCGCCGAAATGGCTGGCGTTGTCCCTTGCTTACGCTGCGGGCTGAATGATTATCTCCCCTGCTTACGCTGCGGGCTGAATTTGCTGCGAGATGTCTGATCCAAAATTCTTTTGTTCTGACTGCACACTTTACTCTAAGGAACCTGTTTTATGGCAAACATGATGCGTTGGCGTTATGGCGACACGCAACCGGTGATGCTGCCGGTTGATTCGGCCACAGTGATTGAGATTGGCGATTTGGTTTATCTGGATACCGATGACGCCAAACCAGCCGGATCCCAGGCCGATGCCGGCACCGAAGCCGCCAATCAAGAAGCCTTTCACGACAAGTTCGCCGGCGTGGCCCTGCAACGGTCCCGCGCGGGCGATACCGCGCCGGTGCGCGTGGCCACGCGGGGCGTCTTTGAATTTGATTGCCCCTCCACCGCCTGCGAGGTCGGCGCGCTCTTTGGAGCCAGCGAAAACTCCGGCGGAACCGCGCTGCTCAACCAGCAAATCGAAACCGTCGCCACGGTCAATCTGGCGGTCGGACGCTGCGTGCAGCGAAATTCTCCCGCGGGGACCAAGGCCTTGATCGAGATCGTCAGCACCGTCGTGCATGGCGGCCCGCAACCCGTGGCGTAAGCAGATTTGAGATTTGCAAATTTCCAATTTCAGATTTTGCAACTAAATCCATAAACCAAAATCGTTTCATCACACGGAGTGTGATGATTACGTATTCCTCTCACTCCGTGAGAGGATCTGCATGAAGGGCTTTTGAGGCAGAACAATCATTTATCCCTTCGAGGAGCAACCTTTTTTCATTTTCATCACACGGAGTGTGATGATCACATTTCTCCAACCTTCACTACGACTCCATGACTATTTCCTATCGTGAACTGAAACGTCGTTATGACCTTGATGGGCCGGCGGCCACGGTATCGCATTTACGAGCGGCATTGACCGAACGGCATCTCCAACCCACGGATTTTTCCCTGCGCGATCTGGCGGAAAGCCTGATCCCCGATGGGGGGGAATGGGTCCGCGCGCTTGACCCGCGGCAGAGCGCCGGCGTGGCGCTTTTGGAAGCGGGTGACGGCGTCGACTTGACGGCGTTCCTCAACGTGACCGGCCAAATCATCTACAACCGCATCCTGGATGCCTACCGCCACGAAAGCTTTGTCATGTCGCGGCTGGTCGAGACCATTCCTACTCGTCTGGATGGCGAAAAGCTCCCCGGCGCGGCGAATCTGGCCGACAGCGTGACGGAAATCGCCCCCGGCATGCCCTACCCCCATGCCGGCTTTGGCGAGGATTATATCGAAACGCCCAGCACCGCCAAACGGGGCCTGATCGTGCCGGTCACGCGCGAGGCGATCTTTTTTGACCGCACGCATTTGGTGTTGCAGCGGGCCGGCGAAGTGGGCGAAATCCTGGGCCTCAATAAAGAAAAACGCTTGCTGGATGTCGCGCTAGGCGTGACGAACAACTACAAGTGGCGCGGTGCAAGTCATAACACTTATCAAACCAGCACGCCCTGGAAGAATGTCCTTTCCACGAATGAGCTGGTCGATTGGACGGATATTGACGCCGCCGAACAACTGCTGGCCGAAATGCTCGACCCCAACACCAACGAGCCGATCCTGATTCAGGCGAATAGCATTTTGGTCATGCCCGCCTATCGCCACATCGCGCAACGGGTCGTCGGAGCCACGTTTATCGAACAAGCCGATGGATCCAGCAACACCCGCGCGCCCAACCCGCTGGCCAACTATCGCGTGTATGACAGCCGCCTGGCGTATCGGCGGTTGGTCGCTAGTGGCGTGGCGGCGGACACAGCCAAAAAGCACTGGTATCTGGGCGATTTTCGCAAGGCGTTTGCCTATATGGAAAATTGGCCGATCACCGTGACTCAATCCGCGGTCGGCAGCGAGGCGGACTTTGCCCAGGATATTGTCCTGCGGTTTAAAGCCAGCGAACGGGGCGCGGCGGCGGTACTCAATCCGCGCTGCGTTATCAAATGTTCCGCCCCTTAACGCGGCTCCCGTGTCAGCGCGGACAAGGGACCAGGTCGGTCCCTTGTCCGCCGTGACGGTCAAGTAGTTGTGAAAGCGTTAGATTCGAGTAGGGCAAATCAGCCGCTGGGCGCTAGCCCTCGGTTGCTGCCGCACCAAACGCGGGCTATCGCCCGCACGATAATCTGCACTGCAAATTTTTGCAAAGGAGCAACCATGCGTATTCGACGAGCCACGCTGGCTTTTATAAACGTGAATGTCTCGGCCACATTGGCGGAATGTACCGAGTTGGACCTGCGAGAGGCGGCGGCAGGATCGGTGCTGATCCCCTCGGGTTCTGGCCTGACCACACTGACCCCCTATGCCGCGCGCGAGCCGGGGGGAACGTATCTGCCGCTATATGATGCGCAGGGCCTGGCGGCGGCCTGGACCGTGGCGGCTGGGCAATGCCATCCCTTGCCCGAGGCCGTGGCCGCGGTTGGCGCGCTGAGGTTGGTGGGGAACACCACAGGCAGCGTGGAAGTCGTGCTCAAGGGGTGATTTGATTTCAGATTTGTGAAAGAGTTATGCTCGGAATTCAATACCGTTCGTCGCGAAATCCTCCTTACTAAATATCAACAGCCAAATACCACACTCCATTGCTGCAACCACTGTAGACGATGAATCGGGCCGTTGGCCCTGCCATTTTGAATTTAATCTAACCTAGGGCGACGCTGCGCTTGCCCTAGGCTGGGATAGGTCCGGCCGTTGGCCCGCAAGAATTCAATACCGTTTGTCGCTAGACCCTCCTTACCAAAAACCAAAAGCCATACTCCATTCCTCCATACCCCCACCATGCCCCCATCCCATTTGCAGCTTCGAGCGCGAGCGTTTGATCCGCGACGTTTTCGGCAATTACAGCTTTGGCTGGATCCCCGCTGGACGAATGGCATGCGGCTGAGCCGCGTGGCCGAATTTCGCCGCGCGACGGGCGCGTACCTGAGCACTCCCGCGGCGGCCCCTTTGCAGGCCACGACAGCCTTGACGGTGGAGTTCTGGAAAAATAGCGTCAGCCTGGGATTGGATCGCGCTTATGTCGGCCATGGGTCATATAACACCAGCGGGGGAGGAGGCTGGAATATTAGTAGCGGCGATGGAGTAAACGGCGGCAACTCCATCAAGGTCTACCTGGCGCTGAACGCCAACTTTTCGGTAATCGCCTCGGGCGTGACACCCCAAGCGACATTGGCCGCCGACTGGTCCCAATGTGTCGTCGTCTATAACGGCGGTGGCGCTACCTCCGCCGATCGACTGAAGGTTTACCTGGATGGCGTGGCTCAGTCGTTGACCTTTAGCGGGACCATTCCCGCCACGCTCTTTTTGCCGACGGTCCCCCTGGAGGTGGGTCGGTTCGCGGGCTTGCCCGGTCGTGAACTGGACGCCGGTATGCAGCGATTACGCTTGTGGACCGTGGCCTTATCCGCGGCGCAGGCCAGCGCGCTATATAACACCGGCGCGGGACACAGCCATGCCCAACTCGCGGGGATTTCTGGCTTAGCCGCGCCGGCCGCGGCGTGGGAATTGCAAGAATCCAGCGGCGCGCGCGCGGACTCTGGCCCATCTGGGTTAACCTTGCAACAACAAAATGGGACCGTGGCCAGCGGTTTACTAACCACCGAGGTACGCGACCGCGGACCGCGACAATTGGTGCTAACCGCTCCGCTGGGCACCGCCCCCCGCTGGTCGGAAAGCGAGATCACGGGGAAACCCGGTTGGCGCACGCATGGGCGGCAGTTTCTTAGCGGCACAATCAGTGATTGGCTAACCGCGCCGACGGGGGATCTGCTGCAAGTGGCGGTCCCCCTCGCGCTCGAAAGCGCGCCCGGCTCTCCTTATGATCACGGGCTATTGGCCAGCGGAGTTAGCGGCAGTACGGACCGTTATGCGTTTAGCTTATTTTACAAGGACACATCCAATGTGCTAACGCCGCGCCTGCGAATACGCAACCAAAGCGCGCCGAATGGCTTTGTGATTGGCAACTCGGCGTTAACCCTGGGTCAGCGGTATGTGCTGAATTGGCGGGGAGCGACGGGCGGGACCGATGGTTATGCCCTGCGCCTCAATGGGCAGGCCGTGGGCTTGACGGTCCAAAGCGGTCTGGCGAATACCTGGTTTGACGATGTACCGGCGCGGGATAAAGTCGCGCTGGGGGCATTTATCACCGGGGCGATTGTTCAAGGGATGGGCCAATACCAGTTTGGCCAGCAACTCGCCTTTGGTCCCGGCCTCAGCCAGAGCGCCAACCGCGCGGCGGAGCGTTGGCTGGGAGTTTAGTTTACGGTGTATGGTATATGGTTTTTCGAAATCGAGGGTGGGACAAGCGGTGCGCGGACATGTAATACGTGCCAGCGTAATCAGCGCACTCTTCCCCGCGTGCTGCAATTCTAAGCATGGACTATAAAGCATAAAACATCTCACGGAGTGAGATGAATACAGTTCTCCACTTCTCTATTACTTCATCCTTCACACCGCCCATGACAGATACTCAACAATACGCGTTGATCAAGAGCTTATGCTTGCAGCAGCTTGCGGATTTACGTTTTTCACCGAAGCCGACCTATGAACTTGATGGCCAGCGCGTGGCGTGGGAGAGTTACGCGCTGTCGCTGCAACAGACGGTGGATTGGTGCGACCAAAAGCTGCGCGACCAGGAGGTGTACGAGGTACAATCCGCGGGGTTAACCTAAATTGTGATACGTACCGGTTTTTCATAGCATAGGATAGCATGATGGCGACATTTGATCCCACGACGGACTTGCGGTTGGTGGCGGATTTGCAGCAACAGGTGACGTTGCGGCGGTTTGACACATTGGTGGAGGAGGTGATCCCCCACGCGCTGCACCGCGCGCTGAGTTTATCATTGCTTAACCAGGTCAATGGGATGATTCACGGCGAAGACGCGCGGTTTCACCTTTTGGAACTGACCGACATTGCCCCGCCCCGGCCAAATGATCAGATTATTGACGCCGAGGCGCGGCGGTGGCTGATTCGCGAGGTGCAGTACGCGGTCGAGGGTTCGCGTTGGTCGTGCCTATGCCGGTTGATAGAAACTTAACTATGCCAAAAGCGGGCTTAGGGGGACGCGGGACTGGCCGTCTCCGGGTTGGGAGGGATCAATTCGGAGTCCAACCGCAGATCGGTGGAAGAGACATCCATGCGAAAATCGGCTTCCGGGACTTCGATGCACAGGGCGAGCAATTCGGGGGGCAGTTGCAATTGGCTGACGGATTCAAATTTGTTATCGCGCGGATTGCGCCGTCCAAAGACCAAAAACCGGCAACCGGCGGCGGCGATTTCAGCCAAGGACGCGAGCATCTCGGCGGTGGAACCGCCGTAATAGCGCGGCTGGCCGATGCGTTCGACGGTATCGGCCCCCACGATAAAAGTAGCTCCGGTAAAGAGCCGCGATTTTTCGACAAAGGTGGGAGCAGCGGTTAGCCATAGGCACTCGCTTTTGGTGAACTGCGCGGCGCGTTCAGCGATGGTTGTGTAATCGAGCGGGGGTTTTTCCACGTTGACCAGGCTGATTTCCCATTCTACGGGCAAGTCCAGCCGCTGCGCCGCGTACACGGCCATGGCGGTGTGTCCGGTGTGGCGCGGCTCAAAGGATCCGGGAAAAACCAATCTCGCGCCGGAGAGTGTTTGTTCGGAAGTGACGCGTTCCAGGCCGTGGCTAGCGCAGGCGCGCAGCCTGCCGCCAATGACATCGCGCCAGGCGGGAAGGCCGGTGGTCAGTTTGGCGACGATATGTTCCCCCTCGAGCAGGGTGGGCGCGTACGCCGTGGCAACACCGGCGGCGCGGGCCAGTCCCGCCAGCAACAAGTCCGCCACCACGCGTTCTTCTTGTTCGCGGTCGCGTTCCCCCTTGCGCAGTTCCAGCGACCAGGAACCGGTTTCTTCCCAGGTCTGCCAGGCGACATGCATGCGGTGCGCGCCATGCTTGACACGGCTGCTAATAAGTCCGGCGGTGGCCGCCAGACCGATCACCGGGAGAAAAGGGGAAACCGGCCGGGGGGGCGAATCCTGCAGCAAAAGCTCTTCCCGCGCCAGGGAGAGCGCCTCCCGCCAGGCCGCCATGCCCATTTGCCGCGCGGTGCGCACACTGCAAAATTGCCCCGGTGTCGCCAACAAATACCGGCCGAGCGCCGTCGCCGAGTAGGGAACATGCGCGGCTAATAGCATTTTCGCGGATCCGGGGACCGAAAGCAGGTCGGAGATCGCCAGCGAGCCACCCCCCGTGACCGTAATAACCGTCGGGGCGCACGATTTGTGCAACTGATGAATCAAGCGGTTGCGGCCGAGATGCGTTTCGCTGCTCATAGCAGTTGGTATACCCCAAATGCGGGGCGATTTACCAGGGGAACTGCCCAAAAGCGGTCAAGTCACCCGAAATCCGCCCCCTGGTGGATGAATCTTTTTTATAGGACAACTTTGCGGAAAGGGCAACGCGCGTTAAATTTATAATCACGCTTTAGCCGGCGGCCAACTCAAAATCCCCTATATTGCCCCGTGGGGCAGGCGCATGCCGCGAAAATTTTTCATGGACACGCGTCGTTTGCACGACTTACAAATTTGCACGACTTACTTTGTCGCGGGAAGTTGCCTTGATTACAGTCCAGCCCGTTCATACCCGGCAAGAGCAACGGCAGTTTGTGGATTTTCCCTGGAGGCATTACGCGGGGGATTCACTGTGGATTCCACCCCTCTTGGTCAGCATCCGCGAAGCACTTAATTACACACCTAATCCTTTTTACGATCAAGCCGCGATCCAAACTTTTTTAGCCCGCGAGGGAAACCGCGTGGTGGGCCGGATCGCCGCGATAGAGAATCGGGCGCATAATCAACGCTATCATGAGGAACGGGCGTTTTTTGGCTTTTACGAAGCGGGCGAAGATCCCGCCATCACCGCCGCGCTCTTGTCCGCCGTACGCGATTGGAGCCGCGCCCGCGGACTGCGCACGCTCCGCGGACCGGTCAATCCCTCGCTTAACTATGAACTAGGCTTGTTGGTTGACGGCTTTCATAAACCGCCCGCCTTTATGATGAGCTATAACAAACCCTACTACGCGGCCCGCCTGGAAAGCTGCGGACTAGCCAAAAGCCAGGATTTGTATGCGTTTTATGGCCATGTCAATATGCTAGGGACGCTGGATAAAAAACTTCAGTCGATGGTGGACGCCGCGAAGGAACGCTTTGGCGTCAAGCTGCGCGCGTTGGATAAACGCCGCTTCTTGGACGAAGTCCGAATGTTCCTGGATATCTATAACCGATCGCTTGTCAATACTTGGGGGTTTGTGCCATTATCAGAAGGGGAAGTCCGCCATCTGGCCGCTGGGTTAAAGCATTTGATCGTGCCAGAACTGTCCATCATCGCCGAAATCGAGGGCCAGCCCGTCGGTTGCTGCTTTGCCCTGTTGGACTATAACCCCCGCATCAAGCAAATCAACGGGCGGCTCTTTCCCTTTGGCTTTTTACGCCTCTTGTGGAATCGCCGCGCCATCAAACAGATGCGCGTCATCAGCGCCAATGTCATTCCCGAATACCAGCGCTGGGGGCTGGGCCTGGTCCTCTTAAATGGCTTGGTCCCCAAAGTAATGGAATGGGGCATCCAAGAAGCGGAATTCTCCTGGGTGCTAGAGTCCAACCATCTGTCCCGCGCCAGTCTGGAAAAGGGGGGGGCAAAGCTGGACAAGACCTATCGATTGTATGACGGTCTAGTGGATGCGGATTAACCGCAAATATCCAAACTAATAGATCAGCATCAATCGCGCGGCCAGCGTGTCTCCCGGTTCGTAATCGGGCGTGGTTTCGCTTTCAAATTCGTACACCCGGCTAAAGACATAACCTAGTTCGGCCTTCATCCCCCAGCCGCCGTCAAATCGCTTTCGTTCCCAGCCAATCAGCAGCCGATAATCCCGCGCGGACAGGACGTCCGTGGTGTTGTCGCTGCGCTGGAACGCCCATTGTCCCCCGCCAAATTCGCCGCTGATGCTCAGCCAGTCCTCGCTGTGACCCGTCGCGCGGATTCGGCGCAGGTAGCGCGGCCGCGGCATCACAAATTCCCACGTGGTGTCCTCGTTGGGTGAATAAATCAAACCCACCGCCGGTAAAAACGGAATATCCTGGCGATCAAGATACACCACGCCCAGGATGACCTTGAGTTGGGGGTTGCATTCATAAATGCCAAAGAGCTGCGCCGGGACGCGGAGCGCGTCATCGCTGCCGGTTTGCCAGTCGGAGTACCAGCCCGGGATGACCGCGGCATTGAGCATCCAGCGGTCGGAGACCTTGCGCAGCCAGCGAATCGAAAGATAGGCATCGTACAGGGTCGAGGGCAAATCCGGCGCGGCGGGGCCTTCGAGCAGATGCACGTTAAAGCCGGGAGACAGCAGCAAAGGTGATTCGCGGCTGGGGAGCGGAAATCCCAGCGTAAAACTGTGCTCCAGATCCAATACCGAAAAGCCATCATCAGCCAGATCGGGCAAATAGGTCGCGCTGATATTGATCGCCTGTAGCATGCCAGGCTTTACCCCGCGGGGTGGCCCGCCGCGCGGCCGCGGATTCTGATCAGAGGGGGACTCGCAGGTATCGCAGCTTTCGTCAATTAACACCGCCTCCGGGGTCACCGTGGTGGCGGGACCATCCACCAGCGGTGGTGGATCAAATGGCGGCTCGCTACCGGGATAGGCCACGGCCGCCCCCGCCGATCCGGGTGGCGGACCGCCTCCCCGTCCATAGCCCAGGGGCGCCCCCTCGGCCGTGGTGGGTCCGGGATAGCCGCTGGGATACCCCGGCGGAAAGAACGACGCGGGTTCGATGGTGGAATATGCCCCAAAGGCGGGAGTGGAAGTCTGCTGCCCGCCTGTTGGTGTCCCGCTGGCGCTTGCTCCCGCCAGGGTTGGCGCGACGGCTGGCCCGCTTTGTCCAGCCATAGGCAATTGTTGCGCGGTCCCGTTGCCCGTGGAAAAAATCGCCGTCCCCAGCAACAGCGGCCAAAAGACACCCCACCGCGCGACTTGGCAAAACAACGGATTCTTACGCATAAATTCTCTTTCAAAAAATTATCCGCGGCGCGTCCCCGGGGAACCGCGCGGCAAAGAATTAATAATTCACGCCCAAGCGCAGTAACACGGTATCGGCCGGTTCGTAGTCGGGATCGCCGGTTTGCTGGTATTGATACTTGCGGGCAAAGACATAACCCGCCTCGGCCACCCACCCCATCCCACCCGCGCGGCTGCGTCGTTCAATACCGGCGACCAGGCGGTAATCTTGCGCTGAAAGGACGTCGTCGCGACCATCGGCCCGCTCGATCGCCCATTGCCCGCCGCCAAACTCTCCGCTGATGGCCAGCCAATCATCAAAGCGGCTAGTTTGTCGGAAGCGAAAGAAGGCTCCGGGGCGGGGGATCATGGCCTCGATGCGCACATTTGGCGACGGAGTCCAGATAAACCCGATCGCGGGCAAAAAATTGACATCGTCCCGGTCTAGATACACCAGCCCCGCGATAAATTCCCACTGCGGGGAAATGTCATAAATAATAAAGCTTTGAGCGGGAGCGCGGATCGCCTGGGTACTGTTGGTGCGAAAGTCCGAAAACCAGCCCGGCTTGACGCTGCTGTTGAGCGTGATGCGGTCGGACAAACGGCGCAGGTAACGCACCTCGAGCGAAGTACCGTACAAACCCGGCGGCAAATCGGGGGCTTCCGGACCGCTAAGGAGATAGGCATCTATATTCGGCGAGACCAGCAAGGCGGAGTTCCAGTCGGGAAAGGGCATGGCCAGCGTGGCCGAATTTTCCAACTCTAGTTGGGTAAACCCGCTGCTGTTCCAGTCTGGCAAATAGCGGGCCGAGCTTTTGACGCCTTGAAACAGTTCTTGCCGCACGATGCCGGGCAAATCGCTTTCGGTAATGTCAAAATCCTGCACGTAGAGGGTATTACTGCCTAGTAAAAGCGGGTCGTTCGTGGCGGACGCTTCTTGGATCAAAACATAATCCGGCATGACCACCGCGGTGGCGCTTGGTGTCGCCGACTGGCTCCACACGGATTCCACCGGGGTCTCCGGGGACATGCTGGTGGGCGGCTCCACCGACCACGGATCAACATCGGCAACGGGATGCTGTCCAGGCGAGGAATCGCTCGTGCCATCATATTCCCCTGCGGAAACAGCGTGTGGGCTGTCGGACACGATATAGTCGGGTGGAGGATCCGAATGGTCGGTGTAATTTTGCGCGTGCGTCGGCGCGACCCCATGGGCCAGGACCAACGCCAGAAACCAGCGAAAAAGATGCGGCAAGTGTAACAAAGATAAGAGTGCCCACCGAAATTAAAACGAAAATCCCCCTCGAATCATGAATGAGTCGGCTAAATCAAAGCGTTCGGGAACCAGGCTGACATAGTACAACTCGCGGTTAAAGACATAACCTGCCTCGATAAATCCACTCAGTCCGGATTTTGTCTCGGGAATCCACTCAAACCCCAACATCACCCGCAAGTCGTTATAGTCAAAATCGTCGTTAAATTCCGTGGTCCCGTCAAAGGAGGTGCGGGTGATGGTCCAGGCCCCGCCGCCGTATTCCCCCGCGACATACATCCACAGATTAAAGTTCCCCACCGTGCTCAGCCGCCAGGCGATCTTGGGCCGGGGAAAAAAGATTTCCCAATGTTGATCGCGCGAGGGATCCCAAATGAGTCCCCCCGCGGGGAGCAGCTTAATATCATTGCGATTGATATAAATGACGCCCAGCTTGAATTGCAGGGTGGGGGAGAGATTGACCACGCCCAGGCCGCGCCCCATGACGCGCAAACTATTGGAGGAAAAATGGTCAAAGTCGGTGTATACGCCGACGCGTGCTCCCAGTTCCGCGCCAAAGTAATTGGTAAATTTGGGATTCCAACCCACGTCCAGGTACGCGTCATAGGTTTGTGCGGGCAGGTCCGGCGCGCCTGGCCCGGTGTTGATCGGCCCATCCCACAAATGCAACCCGAACCCCGGCGTGATCAAAAAATGATCCGGCAAATTAAATAACGGAATATCAAACGTCACATTGGTATCGGTGCTATTGACGCCTAGATCGCGCACGCCGTCCCCTCCCGCAATCCAGCCATGCGAAGCGCGGATGCGCTGAATAAGCCGCGTCCATTCATTGCTGTATTGGTACTGCGGAATGTCCATCGTGGGAAAGCCTTCGGGAAACAAATACTGCGGTCCGCCGGGTGTGTAATACGGCGCGGTGCCTGGTGGTCCCGCGGAAAAACCATTTGGCTGTGCCATCACGGCTCCCGGTTGGCCATAGACAGGCTGGCCAAATCCGGGCTGGACAACGCCTGGTGGAGTGTAGCCCGGGGGCACGCTGCCGCTCCCCACAAAAGGGGGGGCCGCGCGGGTTGAGACCGCGCCGGGATTGGTGGTAAAGCCGCCATTGTTGAGGGAAGGGGCCGTCGTGGCAAAGGGATCCGCCGCTCCATAAGCGGGCTGGGAGTAAGCGGGCGCGCCATAACCGTTGGGGACGGCGGTGGGCGCACCGTTGTACGGCGCGGTGTTATAGGGCGCGGTGTTATACGGCACACTGCCCGAATAAGTGGGATTCACGCCATTGTTGACCGGCAATTGACTGGGAAGCTGCATTCGTGTCTGCGCGGGGGCCTGCGCGGCGGACAGCCCCGTCACCAACAGCAGACATAGCCACAGCCGGCGCATACGTCACCAAGGCAAAAAGCGAGCGCGTGGAGTCACGCAAAAATAAAAGGACCTAGTGAATAAGATTTTCTCAAGTTCTTGTCAAGACCTGCCGACACCGGCACCCGCTGCTAGCTGTTAATCAAGGAATGGCACGCTAGCACCGATGCAGAGGGGATAGGGGGGAAGGGACAGGAGGATAGGGAACAAAGCCGCCGATGGTATCGGCGGCATGCGGGAGGAGTTCGCGAGTAATTCCGATCAATCACGAATCCCACAATCCAAGTTCATCCGTCACTTTTGCTACCTTACTCGCAACGAATCGCGGCACTTAATCCCTCTCCAATTATTTTTTCCGCGAGAAGGATAAAAAAAATACTGGCGGCCCGGGGCCGCCAGTATTCGCCTACACGCACGCTAAAGCCATAAGGCAATAGCCTAAACGCCTTACTAAGGCAGATCTTCAATCGGCTCCCCGCCGCGGCTGGTTAACAATTTTTGGAGGACCGCGGCGTCAATCGTGGGGGCAATCACCCGGGCCGAAGCGTCGGCAAACAGGGTCAGCAACCCCCCCTGCCGCATGCCAAACAAACCTGCCAGCGGCTCCTTCCCCGCGGCGTCATACTCCCAATCCGCGGGTTTAGTCCATTCCACCGCGCGATCGGGGCTGACCTCGAGCAGCAGAATGGTGTTGGAGGTGCCGTCGGTGATGTCCCGCATCTGAGGTCCGCTGCCAACCTGGGAAAACATCGTGTCCGGTCCGACCGGCAGTTGATAACAGGTCTTGCCCGCGGGGAGGGGCTGCGACAAGGGCGAGGCATACAGTTGCGGCATTTTCTCAATTAACTTCTTGTTATGCTCGCTATCCCACGGTTCATCCAGCTTGAACTGGCGATAAAGCGCGTCTTGTTCGATATATGGCAAGAGATGCACCCGCCAACTTAATAGCGGCTTGCCATTTTTGTCCACGCTGCCCGGTGAGGGAAAAGTCTTATGAGCATCCTGATAATTGTGCATCGCGAGCCCCAGTTGCTTCATATTGTTCAATGATTGCGACCTGCGCGCGGCGGCCCGGGCCTGGACAATCGGATTCCAACTTGAATCCGTTTCATGATATTTCAACTTGCCCGCGACCGCCGGCCCGGTCAGCGGTGTCGCGGCTGGTTTTTCGGCAGTCGCGGCCGCGTTCGACGGGGATGCGGGTGTCGCGGGCTTTACCTCGGCCACGGAGGGCGTGATACTCGCCCCCGCCGGTTGATTCGCCGCAACCAGGGCGGTGCGGGTTGCAATTTGTTCTGGCGTGGCCAAACTCAGCTTGTACCGCAAATCCTGGCCTGGCCGTCCCGCGGGACTAAGGGCCTCGATCACCGCGGTTTGGCCGTGATACACATAGGTAAAAGGCTGCCCGGTCAACGGATCCAGCGGCACCGGCACGGCTGCCACTTCGGACCAGCTTTTTGGCAGCGACTGCTGTTGTTGCGCGTGCAGGCGCAGCGCCTCGATCGCCCGCATAAGCGCCATTGCCCGTTCCAACCGGATCGCGCTAAACCGGGCTTGCGTTACCGCGGGCAACAGCAACTGCGCGAGGGGGATGATCTCCCGTCGACGGGCCTGTTCGATCGCCTCTTTGTCGCTGTAGCCTAATTTTGCGAACTCTTGGATCGGCAAAAATTGCAGCTTGAGCATCTCATCGCGGGTTTGCTTATACTGCGCGACCAGTTGCGTCAAAAAAGCCTGCGCAAACGACATCTTGGCGATTTCGGACTTGTCATAGCCCAACTCTGGCAACATTTCCTTGGCTCGCTGACCGACCACGGGCAGCGCCAATGTCCCTAGAAACGCGGTGGAAACATCATTCCCCAGCGAGGCCGGCATATCCACTCCGATCTCCCGGCCTAATGACTGCAACCGCACCACCAACGTGCCATACAGGCGATTCCATTCCTCCGGCGCGTGTTCTTCCTTGTCCAGCTTGGCCATTTCGGGAAAAATATGAAACAAAATGTTCATCTCAAAATCAATGGTCGGCCGCGTGTCAATCAGCGGAGTGGGAAGCGCGGTGATCGTCCAGTACAGATTGGGACATTCCGGCACGGAAAGCAGATTGAGCAATTCCCGATTCATGATGTGCGTGATGGCCATGCCGACCAGGCTATTGATTAAAATAGGGGATTCCCCCAATTTTCGACCCAGGGCATATCCGCTGCGCAGGGAATCCAGTGCCGCGACGGGGCGGTTTTCCAAGATGTCCACCCGCGCTTGCAGGGCCAAAATTTTGGCACAGTTGCGCATTTCCTGAATTTCCGGCAATAATATCGCAATCGGATTCTCCCGCCCGTCATGAATGGGTATCGCCCAATGGCACTCCCGGCGCACCGCGCCGTAATGCAGGTAATTGATGACCGAACGGTATTTGCCCAGTTCTTGCTTGGCGGCGGCCAGAGGAAATTTTTCCAGCGGCAGTTCCAGCCAATCACTGATGCGGCTTTGGCTTTCACCAACGTCTTTGCCACCGTGGGAATTTAAAAACACGATCGCCTTGGTGTAATAAGCCGCCGCATCGCCAGGCAACAACTCACTTTCCTGGGGGAGCAGGCGAACCTTTAACGCCGGCACGGGCAAGGCCGACGGCGCCAGCAAGACCGGGACTGGCTGGGTATCGGATTGCAATAGAATTACCGGCGTATGCGGCGCGGCGGGGGGAGTAGCGGTTGGCTGCGCAGGCATCGGAGCGGCGGAAAGCGTCGGGGGAACTCCTGGACTCGGACCGGCTAACACCGCGACAGTCGGTGCGGGGGTTGCCATGGAACCGGCATTGACAGTCAAATCCCCGCTCGCCACGGTGGTATTTCCCGGTGCCACGGCGACTTCCGGCTGCGACGCAATTTGCGCGTGAATGATCGGAGGCCGCCATCCCCCCGCGGCCACCAGGCCCAAGGCTAAACTGGCCGCGCGGAACATCTGTTTCCCGCGCGAAGATTTTCTCAATATCGACATGCTGCACCTGTAAAAATTAAGCTGTAAGGAACACAAAGATTACTAACTCAACCAACCGCCAACATTCCACCGGGCCGCCGCGCAAACGCCAGCTCTGCGCCATCCCACGCGTCATAGCTGCCGCAGGTCGGCCTCGACCTCTTGCCAAAGCAAATCTTGCTGCCCTTGCGTGCCAGACGATCCCGTGTAAATGTTTGAACCCGAAAAAGTCCGCCCCAAATCAGGCAAGTGCAGATTATGCCGTACCTGCCAGTAATTTGGCTGGCGGGCAACATCCTGGGCGGAACGAATGTTGATGTGCGGCGTCGGCGGGCCCAGCCACCCCCCCCAAATCACCGACAGTTGGCCCAGCCAGCCAAATTGACCCGTCGTCAGGGGAACAAGGATCGGTGCCTGAAGATCCACGCTAGGAGATTGTGGCGTTGCGGCCACTGACAAGTCTTTATCCGTCATGCCACGCACGGCAACATTGCCCGGCACTAGGGACGGGGAGACCCGCGGGGAACCGGGGGAATTGCCCAACAATGGACGCGTGTCATGATCCGCCGGGCGTACCTTGCCAAACGCCAACTGACCAGTCTGGATTTGCCAGACTTGCAGAACCAACAGTCCCGTACAGGCCAACAAGAGCGCCGCGCAGGTCGCCATCCAGGCCAACGGCATTCGTGCGGACGGGCTAGAGGGTGACTGTGTCGCAGTGACAGCTGTGGGAATCGTAGTGGAAACAAGTGGTGTGGAATGTCCGTTAACGGCTGTCGGCAAACTACTTCCCGCCAACAGTGGCGAATGATTCCGCTCGATAGCGGCCAGGGCCGCGCACCAGCCCGCTTGAAAGAGCACATTGGCCCGAACATCCGTGATGGCACTCGCACTTTGCGGCGCGCTGACTGCCGGCGAGCTGATTGCCGATGAAATAACTGCCGGTGAATTGACCCGAATGTCTCCGCCCGGCCGTAGTTGCCGCAATTGGTCGGCAAAGGCGATATCCGCGGCGGATAACGATGTAGGTTCCATGATAAACTCGCCAGTAAAATGAAATGCGTTTTTCACCCCGGTGGGGGATTATTGCAGGAGTTTTCTTAATGCTTGTAAACCAGCGGCATATTGCCGGTGGGCGGTGCTGCCGCTGGTGTTGGTCACGGTGGCGATTTGTTCAAAAGTCAACCCGCTCCACAGGTGCAGCACGATCATTTCACGCTGTTGTTCGGACAGCTTTTGTAGTGCGGCCTGCACTTCCACGGCGCTCCAGGGTCCAGCCGCGGTCGATGGACAAAACCACTCCGGCCGCGACTGCGCATAATTTGCCTCATGCTGGCGACGGCGTATTTCACCCCGTAACGCGCTGATCGCCCGATTACGCACCGCGCGGTACAGCCATGCCGTCGGATCCTGCGGTCGCTCCGCCAAACAGGCCAACTGCCAAAACGACTCCTGGGCCACGTCCTCTGGCGTTTGACACCATTGCCGCGCGTACAGGATCAGGCCCAGGTGCTGCGCATCCCAGATGGCGGCCAGCTCCTCCCCGGTCCAACAGGAGGGGATGGTTGGCAGCGACTGGGAACTGGCGGCAGGGGCCAAGGAAGGCAACTCTGACCGGGAAGGGGTGGGGGAGGACGCAACAGCCGTGGGTAAATCCGACAACAGTGGATCAACAGGGGGTGATAACTCCAGGGATGGCGGTACGGCCAGGGAAGGGCGGGGCGATCCCCGCCTTTGCTGCACTTCCGCCAAAAATTCGCGTGATACGGCCATGATCCGCCTGACAACCTGTCGTTATTAGCCAGGAAGGCGTTCAGTAGCGCCACCCTGGGCATTTTTAGCCCCGCGAACATGGAAAAGACGCCAGCCGCGTCGCGTCATCCCAAGAATTTAGCCACCGCGACTGATTTTTTTATTCTGGCATGCACCAGCCCTCTTTGCGAATCATTTTTTGCCAGTGATCCGCAATACTGGCGGGTTTTTGCCGCATGAATTGGTGCGTTGCATACTGACCCCGGCTGAAACCTACGCCGGAACGCGGAACACTAGGGGGAAAATGGCAGCCACCACAGCGCTCCTGCTAGCATCCCGCCGCAGCGGCAAATACGCGGGACGGACCCTGGGCGAGGAGGTTGTCGCTTTGTTAGACTAAGCTAATACCTATTGCATTGATCACGGAGGTTGCATGTTGACGATCGAATTGGCGGGGGAGGAAGTCCGCCTGCTGCGCGAACGGGCACTCTTTTGGCCCCGGCAAAGAACGCTGTTTATTGCGGATACGCATTTTGGCAAGGCGGCCACGTTTCAGAGCCACGGCATCCCCATACCCACGGGAAACACCGCCACGGACCTGGCGCGACTGGCAGCGCTGTTGGCCGCCACCCAGGCGGAGGAACTGGTGATCCTGGGGGATTTTTGGCATGCGGCGCGAGGTCGATCGGCGGAGACGGTGGCGCTGTTAGCGGCGTGGCGGGCTGGTTGCGCGGAAGTGTCCATCCGGCTGATACGGGGGAACCACGACCGGGCCGCGGGGGATCCTCCGCCGGAATGGAACATCGCGTGTGAAAATCCCGGCGCGGCGGCGGAGCCTTTTACGCTGGCGCACGAACCGCTGGACCAGGCCGGGGGCTATGTGCTGGCGGGGCATTTGCATCCGGCGATTCGCCTGGCCGAAAGTTGCGGCGGGGGAATGCGGTCCCCTTGCTTTTGGGTGACGCCGCGTATGTGCGTGCTGCCGGCCTTTGGCGGATTTACCGGAGCCAAGTGTGTTACCGCGGTCGAGGGGGATCGGCTGTTTGCCATCGGCCCGGACGAAGTCGTGGAAGTCCGCACGGTAACGGCCAACCACCGCCCCTCCCGGCGCAAGAGTACGCCGCAAAAGACGTAAGGGGGGGATTTATAGATCAATCCCCGCATCTATTGCAGCTTGGCGTTGATGACCGGGCTTTAATTCAATCCGGCTATAGTGTGGGTAAGCGACAGTCGGGGTCAAATTCGCAAGATAATATTTTGCCATTCTCCACTGACCGAAAAGACCTTCACACGATCTCTTGAGAACTGTCTCAACTAGTTCCTGGCGGTGGAAATATGGGCTTACTGCCATTATTGGTGGTGCCCCAGCCCCTCTTAAGGTTAATTCTCATGGCACCGACCCACCGCAAACCCGGGTGCACCAAATAGTTATCACACAATTTAAACACACGGCAATAACATGGCATTTTTATTCTAAGACTGTTTCTTGGTATAGAATTTCCTTGCGAAACACGCGCCGAGATTCTAGATTGACAACTGTTTCCTTCAACAGGGTGCGCAGGAAACGATTCACTGTGTCAATATCACCGATGGTTCAGAAGTGATTCACGCTCGGCCAGGCGCGAATCTGCTGGATGCTTGGTCGTCCATACCAAACGTCAGCATGCGTCGATATGCTCAATGCGATCGGCAGCGAGATGACATTACCAGCACGACAGGAAACACCGATGGCAAACGCAGGGAACGACCACGGCAAAGTAGCTGACGCGGTAAATTGAACTAGAGGTCACTAGGCCGTGCAAGTCTTGAGTCACACGTGTTTACTCTAATGACAAGACCGTGGCAGGCCATCATCATCGAAAGCGATTTCCCCCATGTTAAAACTCCGCAGACTCCTGGGTAATCTCATTGCCAGTAACTTCACCCGACACCATTCCCGCAGGCGAAAAATCGGCTCCGGCCTGGAAGCGCTGGAATCGCGGCGACTACTGGCGGTCAGTGCGACGTTCTCGAATAGCGTGTTGACCGTGTTGGGCGACAATCTGCCCAACACGATTGAAGTTAGCCGCAACGTGGGGGGCGGCATACTGATCAATGGGGGCGCGGTCGGCGTCCTCGGTGGCGCGCCGACTGTGGCGAATACCGTGCTCATCCAAGTTTTGAGTCTGGGCGGCAATGATGTCGTCACGTTGAACGAAGCTAACGGCGCACTGCCCCGGGCGAATCTCTTTGGCGGCATTGGCAATGACACGCTCATCGGCGGTTCGGGCGCCGATCAGATTTTTGGCCAAGCCGGCAACGACACGCTCTTGGGGCGTGGTGGCATGGATTTCCTCTTTGGTGGCGCGGATAACGACACGCTCACCGGCGGCGACGCCGATGATCAGATTTTTGGCGAAAGCGGCGATGACCGGATGATTTGGAATCCCGGAGACGACACCGACCTGAACGAAGGGGGCGGCGGGATTGATACCGTGGAAGTGAACGGCGGCGGCGGCGCCGAAGTGTTCACAACCACGGCCAACGGAACGCGCGTGCGTTTTGACCGGACAGATCCAGCCCCATTTTCCATCGATATCGGCACAAGTGAGAATCTTGTCCTCAACGCCAATGGCGGCGACGATTCGTTCTCCGCCACGGGCAATCTCGCGGCGTTGATCAAGATCACCGTGGACGGCGGAGCGGGGAACGATACGCTGCTGGGAAGCAACGGCGCCGATGTGTTGCTCGGCGGTGACAATAATGACTTTATCGACGGCCAGCAGGGGAACGATGTGGCCTTCCTGGGAGCCGGCGACGATGTCTTTCAATGGGATCCGGGGGACGGTAGTGACACGATCGAAGGTCAAGCCGGCACCGATACGCTCCTCTTTAACGGCAGCGCGGGGAACGAAATTTTCGACGTCTCGGCCAACGGCAACCGCGTGCGCTTTACCCGCAACCTGGGCAACATCGTGATGGACGTCGATGACGTTGAGCAATTTGATGTTAACACGCTCGGCGGCACGGACACGCTCGCCGTCAACGACCTTACAGGGACCGATGCCCAAGTGGTGAACATCGATCTGGCCGGCGCGATTGGCGGCAACGCGGGCGATGCCGCGGCGGATGTCGTCATCGTCAACGGGACGAACGGCGACGATGTTGTGAACGTGTTCGGCGCAGGCACGAGTTTCGCTGTCACGGGCTTGGCGGTCCAAGTGAACGCGACCAATTCCGAAGGGGTAAACGATGCGCTCGTTATCAACTCCCTTGGCGGTAATGACGGGGTGACGGCGACCACGCTGCCCGCGGGAGTCGTCAAGCTGACGATCGACGGCGGAGCCGCGAACGACACGCTGCTGGGCAGCCAAGGAGCTGACACGTTTCTGGGCGGAACTGGCAACGATTTCGTCTTTGGCGACAATGGCAACGATGTGGCCTTTTTGGGGGACGGGAACGACGTGTTCCAATGGGATCCGGGTGATGGCAACGATACGATCGAGGGCCAGGCCGATAACGACACCATGCTGTTCTTTGGTAGCAATGCCAGCGAGAACATCAATATTGTAGCCAACGGCAGCCGAGTGTTGTTCCTACGCGACGTTGCCAACGTGACGATGGACCTGAACGAGACCGAGGTAATCGAATTCCGGGCGCTCGGCGGGACGGACAACATGATCGTCGGTGACCTGACCGGGACGGCCGTGACTGTTATCAACTTTGACCTGCGCGGACCGAACGGCGGCGGGGACGGAGCGGTAGACACCGTGACAGTGAACGGCACTAATGGCGCCGATGTGTTCGGCGCGTTTGGGGATTCGGGCGGGGTGTCGGTATTCGGACTGCAAGCCCGGGTGAATGTATTCCAGATCGACGGGGCGAGCGATAAGCTCACCTTAAACGGCCAAGGGGGTGACGACGTGATCGACGCCTCTGCACTGGAGGCCACCGGATTAGCGCTGACCATGAACGGCGGTCTGGGGGCCGACCTCTTCCTTGGCAGCGAGGGGAACGACTTTATCAACGGCGGCGACGGTAACGACACCGCCCTGATGGGAGCTGGCGACGACACGTTCGTGTGGAACCCCGGCGACGACAACGACACCCTCGAAGGGCAGGCTGGAAACGACACAATGTTATTTAATGGAGCGAACGTAGCCGAGGCCATCACGATCTCCGCCAATGGCGGACGCGTCACGTTCTTTCGCAACATTGCCAATGTCCTCATGGACCTCAACGATGTCGAGTCTATTGACTTTAACGCTCTGGGCGGAGCCGATTCGATCACGGTCAACGACCTCTCCGGCACCGATGTGACCGAGGTAAATCTCAATTTGGCAGGCACCCTGGGCGGTAATGCAGGCGATGGGGCGGCGGATAATGTCATCGTCAACGGCACCAGCGGCGACGATGTGGCCGTGATCATCGGAGACACTGGCAACGTATCGGTCTTGGGGCTTGCGGCTCAGGTTAATATCACGACCGCTGAAGTGGCCAACGATCGCTTGACGGTCAACACCCTGGCGGGGGACGACGTGATAGAAGCCTCGGGCTTGGCGGCGAGCGGTATTCTGTTGACCGCTGACGGCGGAATCGATGACGATATTCTTGTCGGCGGAGACGGCAACGATACGCTTCTTGGCGGCGATGGCGATGACGTCCTCATCGGCGGACCGGGGGTGGATGTCCTCGATGGTGGTGCGGGCAGTAATATAGTTCTTCAAAGTTGATTTGCGAATTGCCGTCATCGCCATCGCCGCCATTAAAAATTGAAAAATGTCCCGAATACCGTTGTATTTCAGGGAATTACATGTCCTTGCCGTGCGGTTGTTGTGCAACCATAATGACCAAGAGGATGTACGGTACGTTGACAGCTTGGCCTAACGAACATTTCCGACACTACAAATACGCTTTTATTAACACGAATTCCCCCGCTAATGACTTTACACCGACAGAGTACAATCATGAACACTTCCTGTTTTCCCGCTTTACGTTCGGCAATTCAAACTCTGCCGAGCAGGCTTTTCATTTTAGTGGCGACTCTCTGTTGCTGGGGGATCCTCTCCCCCGCGGTTAATGCCGCAACTTTCCAGGATCTCTTGAACGGCGGCAGCCTTGACGATGGCAATCTGCGCTTCAGCGATTGGCAATTGACGGCGGTCGCCTTGACCAATGGCAGTCCGCCGGACTTTGCCTTGATCACGGTCGATCCGCTCGCGAACGATCCACTAAACCCAGGACTGCGGTTCACGGCCAATGGACAGTTGGCCTTGGCCGGTGTCAACACGCTCGACCTGCTCTTCTCGTTTCGGGTCTCCTCGCTCGATGGCGGCGTGGTGATCGGAGGTGAAACGCTGGAGTTGACAGGGTTTGGGGTTAATAATGGTCTGGGCTTTATCACGACCGAATTCACCGACCCGGCGGCAAGTTCTTTGGCCACGTCACTGGTCATGGTCGATGACCAGACTCCGTTCTTGCAACTTTCCGACACGATGTCCTTCGCGCCACAATCCCAGGTAGTCGCGAATGTAAATGTGTTTACCGCGGGGCTGTCGTCAACCAGCACGACCTCGCTCGATTCGTTCACGCTACGGTTTGAGCAAATCCCCGAGCCATCCGCGGTAATAATCGCTTCCTGCGCGATTCCCTTCGCCGCCTTGCCGCTGCTGCGCCGCCGCACTGGTTAAGGTAAAGTTGGTACCATCAAATTTTTCTAGGCGGCTCAGCCGCAAACAGCATTTTTTTGGATTTAATATCACGTAACCGAATTTCCCGCCGTGATTCAGCACGGTCCTGCCAGCGGGGTAGCACGGGTTGGCGTAGCCTACCGGTGTCGCGCAGCGACTAGAGGGAGTTGAACGGGTAATGAACTTTGATTAAGGTTCAACCTGCGATCTATTTTCTCTTGCGGTTGGGGCAGAACAGTGGCACCGTTGAAGTTTCCCATTTCAGCAAGTCTTGGCCCTGCTCTTGCCGGTTCCAGTTCCTTGCACCAGACTTCGCCATTATGAAAAAGCCGAAGTGTGCCACTGGCATTTTGCCAGTGCTTGCCACAGGGTATGCAATCTCTAACAACTAAGAGATTCTTGATCGTTACCTTATCGAAGTCCCGTCAGTCTCAAATCATCAAGCTCCCGTCTCGGCACTGGTGTTCCACCAGTGGCACCCGACTGTTTTACAAAATGGCCAAGTTGTTTGATTGTTCCTAGGGTGCAAGGAAATGGCTGTCAGCAAGAACAGGGCATGGCTATAATGAAATAAATCGCATTCGTCAGTGCCAACCTGCCGCGACGCCAAGACCGACTGCGGTGCCAAGGCCAGTGGCGGCGCCACTAAGAACTGGCCCTACGCTTCCTAACACTACTAAAGGATGGAAAGTTGGCGATCCAATCAACAATCTCACGGCAAAAGGTAATGTTCCGTCGTGGGATGCCGTCAGACAACGTTTTTGGAAGAACGAGGCGCACTTTAATCCTAGTAATTACAGTGCGGAGAACGTAGCTCGAATGCAGAAAGGTTTGGCACCGCAATATTTCAACCCGCGCACTGGAGGCTGGGAAAGTATGGAACTGCATCACACTCCTCCCCAATGTGAGGGAGGCTTATTTGATTTCGTTCCGGTAACACCAGACCAACATCGTGCACTGGACCCATTTCGACGATAGGAAAAACCATGGCTGTATTCGAAAGATTTTTCAAACAATCAAATGGATGTCCAGTTGACTATGACGGACAAGTTGTCAATCTGTTTGATCGATTGCAAGTAAATGACGGACAAGAGATCAAGGTGATCTTCGAAAGTGTTCATAGCAATTGGCGACAAGGTATTCACCTTAGCACAGACGGAACGTTTGAGGTAAACAAACAAACGGCTGCGGAGATTGTGCTTTGGCAGGACACGTCTCCCCGTGAGGTAGTTCTTAAAGTTCACTCTCAAAAAGGTGAATGTTTGGTAATGAACATATGGGATACTGGTAATGGACTCCTACAGAGAGGTCACAACGGTGCAGCCATGATTGTTGAGGAACTACCGAACGGCCGACGGTATCAATGTAATGATGGATTTGCAGACGATGACTTTGATGACATCGTGTTTCGACTTGAGCGAGTGTGAAATGTCAAGAGATATACCTCTCGCCCTGTGCCAAAAATAGTCGCGTGACTTTTGCAACAAAAATGGTTAGTGAAAACTGAAGTTCCTGTGACGAAGATTGCAACAAAACGACAGCAACCAGCACTAAAAGAACCATCCGGGAATGGATTTTCATCCATTGCGCGTACCGGTAGCGCGGTTATATGGCTGAAAAGAGACCATGCTCAAGAGATTCTACGCCGCGCGGCGGCTGTAACTTTTCAACAGCCCACCGAGTCGTTGCCGGCACCGAACTTCGGCCAGCGGCACGATCTGGTTTTCGATGGGGACTTGTATGGTCTTCGGCCGACCGGGTTGCTTGGCGCGAATCAGAAGCTCATTCTCGATCCCGATTCCCTGGTGCGGCCGCTCATCGTGGTAATGAGCCAGGTACTCGCGGCACACATGATCCATGTGCTGCGTCCCAAAAACCAAGAACCGGTCCAGACATTCCTGTTCGATGGATTGAATGAACCGCTCTACAAAGGCATTGGTGTTGGGAGAGCGGTAGGAATTCTTGATGGTTTTCACACGGCTCCTTTTCAGTTGCGCGTCGAACGATTTGGTGAACTTACAGTCGCGATCGCGCTGCACGTACTTGATCGGCAGCCCCTTGTCGCGCGCCTGCTTAACAAACGATTCGGCCTGGGCGACAACCCAAGTTTCATCGGGGTGCAAAGTCGCCGGCGACAGGATGACTTGGCGCGTTTTCACGTGCAAAAACGCCAGCACGAACACATCCCGAATCCCCCGCGCTGTCAGAATGCGCTTGGAGAAAAAGTCGCATTGCCACAGCGACGAGGCGTGTTGTTTGAGGAACTCATCCCACGTTCCCTCGCCCCGTTTCGGTCCCGGCTCCAGGCCGGCGTCTTTCAAGATGCGTTTGACCGTATTCCGCGAGATCGAGTGGATACCGAGTTTCTTAAGTTCCCCCAGAATACGGGTGTAGCCCCATTGGTTTTCTTTCGCCAGTTTCAGGATCAGACGGCGGATTTGTTCCGGGGTCCGGCGTCGGCCACGGTTGACAGGCGACTTTTTTCCACCCCTCTTTTCCGCCCGAATCCAGTCCAACAGGGTGCTCGGGACCACAATGGACGTGAGCTGCCGCAGCACCTTTCCGCCCAGTTTCTGCGCAAACCGCACCAGTCGGTGCTTTTCCCGGGGGGAGATCGTGATGCGGGGTGGACTTTTTTAGAAAATTTTTTCACTCCCCCTTGACGATATACAGACTGTTCTGTATATTTAAGGCATGAGCAAGACAACTAACAAACCTGAAGTTCGCCAGCGGATTGTGGAAACCGCCGAAAGGCTGTTTTACGCCGAAGGTGTCCGGGGCGTGGGGATCGACCGCATCATTGCCGCCGCGGAAGTGGCGAAAATGTCGCTCTACAACCACTTTCCGTCCAAGGACGACCTGATTCTGGCTGTCCTGCAGTACCGGGAGCAAAAGTTTGACGCCATGTTCCAGAATTGGCAGGAACGGCACTTGGCGGCGGGACTGGACCGATTGGACGCTTTTTTTGCGGCCTTAAAGGAATGGTTCGAAAGCCCCGGCTTTCGCGGTTGCATGTTCATTAACGCCCGCGTGGAACTGGCTGACGCCCAGCATGCAGGCTCACAGTTTGCCGCCTGCCACAAAGACCGGTTCCATAACATGTTAAAGCAAACCGTGGCCCTGGTCGCGGGAGAAAAACTGGCGGAAACCATGGCTCCGGCCATTGCCTTGCTGGTAGAGGGGGCAATTGTAACCGCCGTGATACAGCAATCATCCAAACCGGCAGATACGGCCAGGGAAGCAGCCGTGACTTTGTTAGCCCAGGCCCAGAGAAACTAACCAAAGTTTTTTACATTTCAATAAACAGACCTGTCTGTTTATATTTTAACCCTTTCCCCGGAGACTGAATCATGAACCTGCTCAGAAAGTATCCCCTTCCCCTGGTTGTCGCCGTTTTCGTGTCGTGGGGCTTATCCGCCCAGGCCAAAGAACCGCAGGCACCGACTGCGCAAGTATTTCACCGCACGGTGAAGATCGACGGCCTGGATATCTTTTATCGCGAGGCTGGTCCCAAAGACGCACCCACCATCCTGTTGCTGCATGGATTCCCGACGTCGTCGCACATGTTTCGCAACCTCATTCCCGCCTTGGCAGACAAGTACCATGTCATCGCCCCGGACTACCCCGGTTTTGGCTACAGTTCGGCCCCATCTGTGGATGAGTTCGATTACACCTTTGACAATTTGGCCAGCGTGATCGAGAAATTCACCGAGCAGGTTGGCCTGAAAAAGTATTCGCTCTATCTGATGGATTACGGCGCTCCGGTCGGCTTTCGTCTGGCCGTGAAGCACCCGGAGCGCGTGCAAGCCCTGATCGTGCAAAATGGCAATGCCTATGACGAAGGGATCGACAACGATTTTTGGAAACCAATCAAGGCGTATTGGAAAGATCGTAGCAAGGCCAAAGGGGACGGACTGCGCTCGCTTTTGACGCTCGAAGCCACCAAGTGGCAGTACACCACCGGTGTCCGCGACGTGGAAACGATCAGTCCAGACACTTGGAGGCATGTCCAACCACTTTTGGATCGCCCCGGTAATCAAGAGATTCAGTTGGCGCTGTTCCACAGCTACGGCAGCAATCCCCCCTTGTATCCGAAATGGCAGGAATACCTGCGCAAGCACCAACCGCCGACACTGATTGTCTGGGGAAAGAACGACCAAATTTTTCCCGCCGCCGGTGCGCATCCTTACCAACGAGATCTAAAGAACTTGGAATTCCACCTGCTCGACACAGGACATTTTGCCCTCGAAGAAGATGGCGAACAGATTTCCCGGTTGATGCACGAGTTTCTGGGCAAGCAATTGAACAAATAACCCGCTTCCTTCTTTGCAAGCGAATCATACAGACCTGTCTGTCCCTTAACGCGGTGTCGGGCACATTGCCCGACACCACCAACCCCCGTGTCCTATCCATTGGAGAAAAATCATGCAACGCCTCAATTCCGTCAACCCGCAACTCGCCCAAGGCCGCACAAAGGAACTGCTTGATACCGTGCAGCAAGCCTTTGGAATGATTCCCAACACCGCCCTCGTGATGGCCAATTCCCCCGCGGTCCTCGATAGTTTTCTTGCCTTTAGCACGGCCATGGGTCAAGCCAAGCTGGGCGCTAAACTGCACAACCAAGTGAAGCTTACGACCAGCGAAACGAATTCCTGCGATTACTGCACGTCGATCCTCAGCGCCGTGGCTCCTTCGGCGGGTCTATCCGCCGCCGACATTTTGGCGGGTCGCACCGGCAATTCCGCGGACCAGCGCACCAAGGGGGCGCTGGCGTTCGCCCATAACGTGCTGGAAAGCCGGGGCAAGGTCAGTGATCTGCAACTCGCCGCCGTCCGCCAGGCTGGGTACGACGATGCTGAAATCGTGGAGATCGTGGCCAGTGTGGTGTTGGGCTGCTTGACGAACTTCCTGAATAACGTGGCCGACACGGAACTTGACATACCCAGGGCCGAACCGGTCGCTGCCCATTCGACGACGACCTGCGGCACTGCCGCTTGTTCGACGCATTAAGCTTGTCACGAATTGACCGGGGAACTGGAATGCCCCAGTCCCCGGCAATTCCTCCTGTTTATATCCAGATTAAGGAGCCTGACATGACCATTATCCGCCCACCCTTCACGTTGGAAACCGCAACCGCCAAGGTCCGCGTCGCCGAAGATGCGTGGAACACCCGTGACCCGCATAAAGTGGCTCTGGCTTATTCCGAAAACTCGGAATGGCGAAATCGGGATCAGTTCCTACGTGGCCGGGATCAAATTCGAGAGTTTCTGACCCATAAATGGGAGCGGGAACTCGATTACCGCCTTACCAAGTCGCTGTGGAGCTACACAGACAACCGCATCGCCGTTCGCTTTCAGTACGAGTACCACAATGCGACTGGCCAATGGTTTCGGGCCTATGGCAACGAACTGTGGGAATTTGACGACGATGGGTTGATGCAGCGTCGCGAGGCGAGCATTAACGACGTGCCGATCAAAATCATCGATCGGAAGTTTATGTGGCCAGCCCCGGGACCGCGGCCCGCCGCTGACGCGGGAATCCCCTTGGTCAAGTGAGTTGCAAGAATAGCAAAATCCGTTCCAGTTCCTGTTGCATACCCTATTTCAGTGATCAGGTTGAATTTTCCGCCTTGTCACTCCATTACCACTTTTTCGCTTGAGGAGAACAGTACCATGTCCACGTCCCATCTATTTTCCGTCCCCGCCCGCGCTGATGTTTCCGAGTCAAATCGCGCGATCTTTGACAAGCTTCAAAGCGGATTGGGAATGGTTCCCAATCTGTACGCGACATTCGCCCATAGTCCGACGGCACTTGGCGATTACCTTGCGCTCCAAAACCGGAAGTCGTCGCTCAGCGGCAAAGAGCGCGAAGTGATCAATCTGGTTGTCAGCCAGGTCAACGCCTGCGAATACTGCCTGGCGGCCCATACGATCCTAGGAAAAAAGGCGGGGTTCACCGACGCGCAAGTGTTGGAAATTCGCCGGGGAGTTGTGACTTTTGACGCGCGCCTGCAAACCCTGGCGGCGTTTGTCAAAGAGGTTGCCGAGCAACGCGGCAAACCTGCTGAATCACAGACCAGGGCCTTGCTCGAGGCGGGTTATACCCGGGAGAACGTCATCGACATTATTATCACTATTGGAGACAAAGTGATCACGAACTATTTGCACGGCGTGACGCGGGTTCCCGTCGATTTTCCGCCGGCACCTCCCCTTTCGCGCTAGTGCTGTGTCAACAATTAGTTTTAGCTGTACCAGAGGTCGCTAGTCCGCGGTGGGAGTACAATGAACCGTGAGCTAGCGCCTAGCGGCTGATTTGCGCAACTCGAATTTATAACTATGAGTCACACTCGCTTTGACCCTCGCGATTTTTTTGCCGTAAGACGATCCGGGGGGTGATGGCGGAACGACGAATCTTTACCGGGATTTTTCCGCTCCGCCCCCCTGTATTTTTTCCTAGGATTTTCGTCATGTATGATTATTCCAGCGATGTTGCGTTTACCCCCGCGGTAAAAGCCATTCAAACCGAAAAAGGCTCCCGCGCAAGCTATGCCCGGATGGAACAGGGAGGGAGCTGGCAGACCACCGTGACCCCGGAACTGAAAGCTTTCCTCTCGGAATTGGATATGTTTTATCTGGGAACGGCGAACGCCGAAGGGCAACCCTATATCCAGTATCGGGGGGGTTCGCCCGGCTTTCTCAAGCCAGTGGATGAGCGTACCTTGGGCTTTGCCGATTTCGGCGGCAATCGCCAGTACATCACGTTGGGAAATTTGCGCGACAATCCCCGGGCGTTTATTTTTTTGATGGATTACGCCCAGAGCCGCCGCATCAAGCTTTGGGGCCAGGCCCGCGTGGTGGAAAACGATCCGGCGCTGTTGGAGCGCCTGCGCGATCCTTTGTATCCCGGCAAGGTCGAGCGGGCGATCCTGTTTGAGATTGAGGCTTGGGACGTGAACTGTCCCCAGCACATTCACAAGCGATTTTCACAAAAGCAAGTAGCGCCGGTAATTGAGCAACTGCAAGAGAGAATCGCGGAACTAGAAGCCGAAGTGCAGCGGCTCCGGAAATCTTAGTGCAGCCAATTCCCTTGAATACGAGCAATAGAAACTTAAGCCTGAAGCGGGGCGACGGAATACATAGTAAGAATAAAGATATTCTTTCTTTGAATAACCAGTCAAACATGGAACGTTATCAACTGCACAAAATGCACGTTAGCGATTGACTAATAGGACTTCGGTTAGAAATGGGTCTACTCCTTGGCACTATCCTTTTTTCGCATGAGTCTCAATTCACGCTGATGCTTCACTGCCCAGTCCGCTAAGGCAGTCACCGGTTGCAAAATGCTTTTTCCAAGCGCCGTCAAACGGTATTCCGTCCTTGGCGGCACGACGGGGTAAACTTTACGGGAGACGAGACCAGCTTGTTCCAGTCTCCTTAATGTTTGCGTCAACATCTTCTTACTGACACCTGGGATCTGTCGTTGGAGATCGCTATACCGTTTCACATCCTCGCCAATTACAAACAAAACGCTGCTCGTCCAGCGATCTCCCACTAAATCGAACATTTGCCTTAGTGGACAGTTTTCATCGAGAATGCACAATGGTACATGGACTTTATCCATTTCTGGTCTCCATTAAGTGCCTATGGCACCAAAAAGTTCCTAATTGACACGTTTCTGACCATAACCTAATTTGGCCAGATTGAGAAGACTGTAGTCTGACCAAAGTTTAAAGGAGTCAGTTGTGAGCAATCTTTTGACCCCTTGCCGTCTTGGCATTATCGAACTTCCCAATCGCATGGTGATGTCGCCGATGACTCGGAGCCGATCCGGGGAGCAGGGGATTCCCACAGAACTCAACGCCACGTATTATCGGCAACGGGCTTCGGCAGGTCTCATCGTGGCTGAGGGAACTCAGGTTTCCCCGCAAGGTATCGGTTACCCTTTAACGCCGGGGATTTACTCCCAGGAGCAAGTCGCTGGCTGGAAGCTTGTTACCAAAGCCGTCCATGATGCTGGCGGAAGAATCTTCCTCCAACTTTGGCACTGCGGAAGGGTCTCGCATTCATTCTTTCACAATGGCAAACTGCCGGTTGCTCCCTCGCCAATTGCAATTAATGGAAAGACGCTTCAGTTCCGAGGCGATGGGGGTGTGCCATTCGAGGTCCCACGTCCGCTGGAGATTTCCGAGATTCCTGACGTTGTGGATCAGTACCGACAAGGGGCGAAAAATGCCAAGGAGGCCGGATTCGACGGCGTGGAGATTCACGGAGCATTCGGTTATTTGCCCGATCAGTTTCTTCAAGATGGTACGAACCGGCGTCAGGACGAATACGGCGGCTCGGTCGAGAATCGGGCAAGGTTTTTGCTGGAAGTAACCGCTGCCGCGGTGGAAGTCTGGGGAGCGGATCGCGTGGGAGTCAAGTTATCTCCGTCGAACACCTACAACGAAATGCGAGACAGCGACCCCGTGGGAACTTTCACGCATGCCGTGTCAGCCTTGAGCAAAATGGGTATCGGTTATGTTCACATCATGGAAGCGAGTGCCTCCGACCTCCGGCATGGCGGTAAGGCTATTCCAGTCAGTGTATTCCGCCCGTACTTTGAAGGCACGTTAATTGTCAATCAGGACTACGATCAGGCCAAGGCCGAGGCCGTGCTGGCCCGTGGCGATGCCGACCTCGTTTCCTTTGCACGGTTGTTTCTTGCCAACCCTGATCTGCCAAATCGATTCGCAAAGAGAGCAGCCCTAAATACCCCCGATCCCACGACGTTTTACGGGGGTGATGAAAAGGGCTACACTGATTATCCATTCCTAGATTCGTAACCTTTGCGGGAACCGTATCATGTCTCGACTTGATCCGACATTTTCTTCCTCCAGTGCGGCGTTGCTGCTCATCGATCATCAAGTGGGCACAATGCAACTGATTAAGAACCTGCCTCTTGATTTGGTCCGGCGCAACACACTGGCATTAGCCAAGACAGCGAAAATCCTGGGAATGCCAATCATTCTCACTAGCTCGCAGGAAGACAATGTGCAGGGCTCGCTTATGCCGGAACTACAAACGATGCTGCAAGTTGAATTTGAGCAGCGTGTCCGGCGTGCGGGAACCGTCAACGCATGGAATGACCCAAAATTCGTCGCTGCGGTGCGAAGCACGAATCGACAACATCTAATTATGGCTGGGGTCACGACTGATGTCTGCTTGGTTTTTCCAGCTATTAGTGCCGTACGAGAAGGATTTTTTGTTCAGGCCGTGATGGATGCCTCGGGATCACCATTCGATTTGTCGGAAGAAATGTCTCGACGTCGAATGGAGCGTGAAGGCGTCGTGCTAACGGCAACAAACACGCTCATTGCCGAACTTGCTCAAGACTGGAGCCGACCCGAAGGCGAGCAACTTTTGGGAATTCTGTTCGGCGATCTTTTGCCAAGTATCCAACCAAAGTTAAGGTGACGTTTATGCGTGAAAACAAGTCCGCTATCGATGCTTTAAGAGCCAGCGAGGGGCGGCTCCGGAAGTTTTTTTACGTCGTTACCTCCAAGGCAAAAGGAGGATTCGCTCCGATTAAGGAAAATATCCAAGCTCACTTAGAATACCTGGGAACACTGGAGGCCAATGGAACACTTTTCATGGCGGGTCCGCTTTTTAACGAAGACCCGGATTCATGGTCTGGAGACGGCCTGTTGATCTATAATGTTTCATCTCTCATAGAAGCAACCCGAATCGCCGAAAATGACCCACTTCATCGATCAGGTGCTAGAACATTCTCAATCAGTCCTTGGCTCTTGAATGATGGATGCATGAATTTTGTATTTCGATTATCCGATCAAAAACTTTCGGTTGAATAAGGAGCAGTCTTCATGGGTGACCGTCGCACGTTCTTGACGAACACCGCAAGCGGAATTGTTACCGCATCTATCTTGCCTCAGTTTGCCCTTGCTCAGGGTGCAGATAAGCCAAACTCAGGCATACCCAAAATCGTCAGCAAGGGAGATGGTACTCAGGTTTGGGCGATGGGTGTTCTTGTCACTGTCATGGTCACGGCTGCGGATACAGGTGGCGCCTATTCCGTTTTTGAGGATTTTATTCCACCGGGAGCAGGTCCCGTTCCCCATACGCATACAAAAGAAGACGAGACTATCTTCGTTCTCGAAGGCAAATTAAGGGCATGGCTGGGTGGAAAGCAGTACGACGTAAAGATTGGTGATTTCGTCCACATGCCACGGGGCGTGCAGCACTACTTCAAAAATGTGTCAGATGAACCAACACGGATGCTGCTAACCTACACGCCCGGTGGATTCGAGCAATGGTTTCTCGACATTGGTAAGGCCGCCACGCCCGATTCGAAGGTCGCCCCTGTGATCACACCGGATGACATTACTAAGGCTGTGGCTCAAGCTAAAAAGTATGGCGTGCAATTTACAATGCCCTAATAAATTGCCTAAGCCGCTCTATGGATGGAAACAGTTCCTAGACAAGCGCGAGTCATTCCCGGCAATCTCCCGGCAGGTCCGACCAGAAGTGGATGACTAGCAAGTGACAGGCTTAAAAAATCTTGTTCCAGTCTTTATAAAGGCAACAGTTGCTTAAAGGTGGAGTCTACCGCAATCCCAAGAGGAGAATGCCACCATGATCGATACCGACCGCGACTCACCTCTCCCCGGCAAAGCGATTCATGGCGAACATGCCAATGGGGAGCGCGGTTTTGCCCGTTAACGCCAGATCGGCCAGGATTTCTCCCACCACGCTGGCAAACTTGAACCCATGACCGGAAAATCCCGCCGCCAGCACCACCTGCGGCCACTGGGGATGCCGGTCGATCACAAAATGCCGATCCGGCGTCAGCGTGTACAGGCAGACCGCGCTCTCATACGGTTGCGCGGCCAGGTGCGGCAAATACCGCGCAAAAAACGCCTGGGCGGGACTAGCCTCCACCGGGTCAATCGCGCGGTCCACGTATTCCGGCCCGGGCAGTTCCCGCGCTCCATAGTGCCGGGCCACCTTAAGCCCGCGCTGGTCCACATGGGGAAAGCCATAAAACGCGCCAGCGGGGGTTTCGACCATGTAGCATGGAAAATGATCCGCTGTCCACATCCCCCCCGGCGGCGGGCTAAACCAATGCGAAAGCTGCCGCATCACCGTTAGCGGCAGACCCAACCCCGCCAACAAATGTCCGGCCCAGGCCCCGGCGGTAATGATCAGCCGGGCGGCGTGATACTCTCCGTGGATCGTGCGGACGGAGACATCCGTTTGGCCCGCCCGCCAGGAAATAACGGCTTCATTCTCTAGCAGCGCCGCGCCCCGCGCGGAGGCCAATCGCAGATACGCGCGCACGCATTCCTCCACCAGCAAATATCCGGCCGCGGGTTCAAATAGGCCCACGTGTTCCTGGGGAATGGTAAATTGCGGCCAGCGCTGTTGAATTTGCCCGGCGGTGTAGGGATCGACTCGCAACTGATGCTCTGCGGCGGAACGCTGAATCCCCTGGATCAATTCGCCCGTCGGATGGCCAATGCTTAGCAGTCCGCATGGAAAAAGCAGTTGTTGCCCGCCGTGGTCGGCCAGTTCGGCCCACCTTTCGTAGGCCCGCAGCAACAATGGGACATAGTCGGGATGCTCATAATAGGCCTGCCGGATGATGCGGGTGTGGCCGTGGGAACTCCCCAGATGATGCCCTAACGGAAATTGCTCGCACACGAGCACGCGTTCTCCCCGCGCGGCCAGTTCGGCGGCGGCGGCGGAGCCCATACCTCCTCCGCCAATCACAATCGTGTCAAAAACCTGGGCCATGTCAGTCCGCGCTAAAGTAGGTTAATCTCGTTCTAGATCGGGGGAATCATCTGGCAGCACGGTGGTATTGTCACAATGCGGGCACAACCACTGCTCGGGAGGCATATCCGGTGGAAAAGAGGCGATTTCGCCGCATTGATCACACAGCACATCCACCCAGGCGGAATCATCCAGGGCGTTGGGGCCGGGGGTGGAGTTTTGGGCTGTGGCCTCAAATTCGCGCAGGAGTTGTCGGGCGCGGGGGGCGTCGGCCGCGTCGACCAGCACCTTGGGTCGATAGAGTTGGGTGGCGACGCCAGGCCCCCAGATGGTTTGATAGATATTGGTGACATCCTCGATGGCGAATGCGTTGATCCCCTCGCTTTCGAGAAATTGCTTGAGCATGCGGGCCTGAATGTTATTTAAGGCCCGATAGACCACGACGGGTTTCTCGAGGGACATGGGTATTTTTCCTGGCGGATAACCAAGATTCCCGCAAAAGGGACCTTGGAGTTCGTGTGTGATGCTACTTTCGATACGCCCGGCGCTCTTGAAACAATTTTAACCGCGCTTGCAGGTCGGCCTGTTCGCGCGCGGGGGCCGCGGCGATGGCGGCCGTTTGGGTTTTGATCGCCGCGGCAAAGTCGCCATTCGCCGCCTGACACGTGGCCAAGGTATCCAAAAACGCATGATTCCGATAAGCGTCCCAGTCGCACGCGGCCTGCGCTAGCTTCAGCGCATTGGACGGATCATAAAATTTTGCCTCGGGGCTGGTCGCCTTGATCCAGGCCAGGCTGTTTCTCGCCGCGGCGGACAATGGATTCAGCTGCAACACTTTTTCAAAGTCGGCCATGGCCGCCGCCGTTTCGCCCCGCGCATCGGCGATCCAGCCCCGGATCAAATAGGCCAAATCATAACCCGGATCGGACTCCACCGCGCTGGCCGCGGACTTGGCCGCGTCATCGTATTTTTGGAGGGAGTAATACGCCCAGGCCCGCAAGGTCAGCGCCGGGGCGGATTGGGGGTTGGCCGCCAAGAGGTCCGCGCAATCGGCCAGGGCTTCGTCCGGTTTATGGGCCTCGATGCGCGCTTCCGCGCGGGCCAGCAGCGACTCCGCGGGGGGCGGCGTCGCATCCACGATCGCCCGGGTAAAGTCCTCTCCCGCGCGGTCAAACTTGCCCTGTTTATGATAGACCAGGCCCCGCAGGTGCAGCAGCTTGCCCGCGGGCTGTTGTTGCTCCGCCGCTGTCGCAATTTGCTGTGACAACTGCTCCACCGCGGTCTCTAACAAGAGCACATCCTGCGCTCTTAAGACTCCGCCGCGCGTCTGCAAGTATAATGTGCCGTCCACCAGGCGCTCGTCATGGACCTGAAGCACCGTGCCGATGGTTAAGGGATATTTTTTTTCTCCCCCTTGGCCATACGCTGGAGTCAGCGTGGTGTGCAGGATCACCAACTTGCCCAAGTATCCCTGGTTGGGCTTTGGCAACGATTTATCCCCCGCCGCTGGCTGCGCGGGGGCGGGAGGAATGGTAATAGCGGCGGAAGGGGATGGCGCGGAGGGGCCCGGCTTGTCGTTATCTTGCGCCCCGCAGGGCGCTGCTATTGCCCACCATAATCCCGCGCAGGCTGCGGATGCCCCCAACATTCTGGCAACACCGCCGCGTTTTTCTCCTTGTCGATTTGGCATGGTTATTTATCTTGAATTTGTAAAAAATTTGATACGCTTTCATTGACGCCACCAATCATGCTAGCGCGCATCTTACCGGGGATCAAGGCGACCACAGGGACCAACAAGATCCCTTTACCTAAATTAGGGACAATTCCCAGTTAAAAATCACGCACATGGATAAACCAACAGCCCAGGCCCAGCATGCATGCCAAAAAAACCGCGTGCGAGATTAAAGGCTCCCAAATTTGGGTCAGTTCGCGCGTGGCGCGCAGCCCGCCGGTCAATTGACCCCGTAAGGATGTCTGCTGATCGGTTAGCAAATAATTGACCAGCGCATCGGCCGAGCCGGGCTTGGGCAAAAACGCATACAACGGCCGGAGCAGATATAAATCCAATAACTCTAGCCAATGCGCGTCGTTCTGAACCACGGTGGAGGACGTCCATTTTGGCACTTGATAGCGCGTCGCCCGGTGCCAGGCGTCCACCACCCATAATTGCCCCGCGGCATCCCAACTGGCGGCCGAGATGTCCCCCTGCCCGGACACGGGGGCCCTGGTCCAGCGGTCCGCCGCCACCTCGTATATCCACAAACTGCGATCGTGCAATACCGCTGTCACCCGCTGGCCATCCGGCGCGGCCTCTAAAAATCGCACCGGCACGCCCGCCACCGGCGTCTGGGTAGAGACCCGCTGCAACGTCGGCAGGTCGCAGCGCACCACTTGCCCATCGTCCAAGGCAATTAACACCGTCTTATCCGCCAAGGCGACCAAACCCTGTTCATGACCGGAAAATGCCTGCTGCCTCGTTTCCACATACCGCCCCTCGTTCAGGCCACTGGTGGCCAGTTCAAATACCTGCAATCGTCCCCGCTGAAATACGGCCCAGATGGTCCCTGTCGGGTTACTTGCCGCAGAGATTGGGGCAACCCAGGTTTGCGTGGGCGTGAGCAACGTAAATTCCGCAGCGGGAGTCCCCTGGGCAAAATTGGGAAGGGTGATTTCCACACCGAGGATTTTTGCCCCGCGTTTTTCGGGAGTGGCCACCGTGGCAAAATTACCCGGATGCCGCCAGAGGCCGTTCATTCCGACCACCAGTAGGTTGCCTTCGGCATCCTGGCCCAAGTGGCACGCTCCGGCGGGTGCGGGGGGGCCTTCGTGGCGGCGAAACTGGTCTTCGGGCCCGCCATAGATTAGCGGCGTTCCCCCCCCCACCCAACTATTCCAGCGACGGGCGGTCCGCTGCGCCAGGATCAAGCGCTGGGTGGCGGTGTGATAGAGCGGTCCCGCCTCGACCGCGCTTCCGCCTCCGGCGCGCAGGCGGCGAGGGTTGTCAGGCAAGAGGATTTCATCCCAATGCCGGTTTTCGACATTCCAGCGAAAGACCTGCCCGGATTCCGCTAGCGAAAATAATTCCCCTGGCTCGCTGGCGGAGGATTCACCCCAGACGGCGGTCACTTGCACTAAGCGGGTGGGATCCAACAGCGCCCCTTCGATGACGCTCTTTTTAACAAAGGCCAGGAGCGCGCAGACCCCCCATAGGCAAATGGTGATCGTCACCGCCACGATCGCGTTTCGGGACCACAGTCCGATCAGCGCGGAGACCGAATAAAACACCATGAACCAAAATAAAAAGACCGGCACGCACAAGGGGAGCGTCCACATCCACACTCCGTGCCGCAGCCCCACCAGCACAAACAACCCCCCTAACAAAAACAGGGTATTCAACAGCACAAACATGCACCCGCCGACAAATTTGGTCAGGTACAGGCCGACGCGCACTATTGGCTTGCTCAGGAGTAAATCGACCGCGCCGGGTTCAAAGGTCTGGGGAATGAGGGCCGAGGTGACGATCAGGCCCGCGAACAAGCCGAGAAATCCTAGAAAGAAGCTACTGATGATGCCAGCGGCGGTTTTGATCAGATAATCCCGCCGGAGCAGCGGCAAGCCCCCCGTGGGAATCTCTAATCCGTAGTAATTGATAAAGAGTTCCCGTTCGCGGCTGGGAGCCAGTTCGCGGGGAAAGGCCGCTTCTAATAGCAGCCGATTCAACCGCGCTAGCTCCACCGCGTTTAGATGCTCCGCCCCTTCACGCAACAAATCCATCGCCTCCGCATCCAGGCGCTCTTGCGGCCACGCGCGTTGCTGATCTAACTGCCGCGCTTGCAACAGTCGATTGAGAATTCCCTGCACCGGATCGACAAATCGCTCGGCCGGCGCATTCGTCGCCAGCAAATCCGCCAAACGCGCCCGGGCATCCTCGTCCAATGCTCGCCATATCACCCCCGCGGGGGTGTTCTCTCCCCGTTTGCCAGCGGTCTGCCAGGACTTGGCCAGTCCCAGCGGATCATATAAATCGCTGGGTGCAAAATACGCTCCGGCCCGTTCCTCCAGCCCAAAACCCGCCAAGCCAGCCAGCACCACCGCGGTAATCAAGAGCAAGATCCACAGCACGCGCGAGGCGAGCGCTTCGCGAAAGGAATCTTTCAAAATGGCCAAATAAGGACGCATAAAACCGGAATGTCGATGTTGTAAAAGATCGGCAGCGCCCCCAACCAGGGGTATGCCGCCCCGCGTGAAGCGGCTGGCTGAGTGGGGGGATTATGTTTTTTCCAGCGCGGCCAAAAACGTGCTTTCCAGGGTCTGGCGGTGTCGTGTTAGCTCGACCACGCTGACATTTGCCGCGCGTAAGGCGTCGATGATCTGATCTAAACCGGCCTGGGGCAGATCCGGCAAGTTCACCGTCAATTGTTCGGAGGAATGAGAAATAATTGTGGAGGCAAGGGGGGCCGGTGGCGTGGATTCGGCTGAATTTGTCTCGCTGGATGAGCGGGGCACGTCGGAGCCAAGCTGGTCCATGGCTTTTCCGTGTCCCAGTTCAACCAGGATGTGCTGTACGGCCGCCACGTTACCGCGCATGGTTAACCGTAATTGGGAATGCGCGGTCAACTCCGCTAGTCTTCCTTGGCGGACGACTTCCCCTTTGTTCATGATCGCGACTTGATCGCAGACCAATTCCATCTCTTGCAAATGATGACTATTGAGAAAGATCGTTTTACCCGCTTGCTTTAACCGCAGCAGCACATCCCGCAATTCCGCCCGGCCCACGGGATCCACGCCATCGGTCGGTTCGTCCAAGATGACTAGTTCGGGATCATGAAGAATCGCCTGTGCCAGGCCCAAGCGTTGTTGCATCCCTTTGCTAAATTGTCTGACGGGCGTATCGGCCCAGCGGCCCAGGCCGACCAAATCCAGTAGCGCGGGCTGGCGTTCTTTGACTTGTCGGGGGGAGAGTCCGCTTAGCCCGCCATAGTATTCGAGTGCGGTCGCGGCGGTATGGTGGCGGGGAATGCGGTTATTTTCCGGCAAGTAGCCAATCCGCCGCCGCGCGGCCAACGACCCGGCGGGTAGGGCCAAGATTTCGGCTTGGCCAGCGGTCTTGCGCACAATGCCCAAGAGCACCTTGATCAGGGTGGTTTTTCCCGCGCCATTGGGCCCCAGGAGGCCAAAAATTTCGCCCCGGGAAACGGACAAGGTCACGCCGCCCAACGCCGGGACGAGACGGGGTTTCCACCAGCCGGACACAAAGGTCTTTGTCAGTCGCGAGACGGAAATGACGGAGGAACGCATAACGGATGGGGAAAGGTTGATCATTGTTGATTACCAACACAGGTATAATGTCATTTTAGTGCTCCACTGTCTGATGCGGGAAAACAAAACAGACTTCGTAGTAATTTTTTGCCACGAATTAGCGCTGATCTGCGCTTATCAGGACAGTAGGCTTCGTGAACTGCCAATTTGTGAACTTTCCGCCAGAAAAATTTATTCCCTGCCGGATTTGCGTAGTTGATCCAGCAATTCCTGGCGGCGGTGATGGATGTCGTGCAATTTGCGGTTGAGCCGCGCGGTCCGTTGCCAGCCAATCGGCAGGGCCAAGACGATCCCCCCGATCGCGAAGGTGCCAGCCACTTGCCACCACGGACTTTGCCGCAACGGTGCAAAACCGGGTATCAAAAAATAGACCGTCATGCCCAATAAAAATCCGCCGATGGCCGCCGACACGCACCAGAGGAACAAAATGACGGTCACCATGAGCCAGCGGCGCGGCCGGTCGGACGTCACTTGCGGAGATTCGTACGGATTTTGCATGGCTTTTGGGCACGAATTAACAATAAATTGTCTTTAACCCCCGGCACAGCAGAGCCAGGGCCCTTTGTTCAATGTACGGGTCGGCCCCGCTTTGGCAAACACCCACCCGGTTTTTGATGGTTTTCGCATTCGCCGCGACTCTGCAAAACGTCTTTTGCCCCGATGAACTTCGCTTCCCGGGAGCGCTTTGACACCGCTGGACGTTTGCCCGTTAAGTGTTATAATGCAAGGACTTGAGGCGGGAGCATTGCATACTTGTCGGGTAGTTATCAGGGCCGCTGGCGCTATTCACTGTTGTCACTGTCGTACTTAACAGTTGCCAGCGGCGTTGTTTTTTTGGCCAGCGAAATTGGTAACTGCCGCTGGTCAATGTATTTTGCCCCCACCAAGTACCCAAACTTGGCTAGCCCCGAGTTCGTTGATATTTAACCCTGCTTTATTGGGAATTGCCCGCGGAGCTTATGGCGGAAAAAGAAGAAGCCCTCGAACTCGAAGGGGTTGTTTTACAAGCCCTGGCCAACACCAGCTTTCATGTGCAGCTGGATGGGGGGCATATTGTCACGGCCTATGTCGCGGGCCGGATGCGTAAAAATTTTATTCGGATCGTGCCGGGGGATAAGGTCAAAGTCGCTCTCTCGCCGTATGATTTGACCAAAGGGCGGATCGTCTTTCGCGAACGCTAAATTCTCTACATTCCCATTTTCCGCCGGCGCAGGACTAGCACTGCGTCATTTAAGCGGTTATCCAGCGGCAACGGCGAGTCCAGTTCGTACCAATAGTCGTACGTCGCCACATGTTCCCACTCGGGGACCTTGGCTAAAAGCTGCCTTAGCTGCGCGACGGTATAGAGCCGCAAGTCAAATTCGTCTCGATAACGCTCGCTCGTTTCCACCCCCGCGCGTGTGCGGCGTTTTATCAACATGCTGATACGCAGTCGCTCGGTGCGCAACTTGCGGCTGGCGGCAACCACCCGCAGTGTGGTCGTGACCCGCGTCCCCCGCGCGGTTTCACTCCAGCGCTCGGTGCAGTCCAGACTGGCGTCCGGCGGCAACAGGTGCAAGCCCAGCGTGTAGATTCCCCCCGGAGCCACCGCCGCCGCCATGCACCGCAAGTGGGCGAGCGCCGTTTGCTCCGATAACAAATGCCGAAAACTATCCAAGAGGCAATATGCGGCATCGACCGGCCGGGATAGTGAAAAATCCGCCATATCTCCGGCATTGATGCTCCCCCGCAAGCCGTGGCGGCGCAAACGGTCAGCTGAGTAGGCGACCATTTCGGGCTGTCGGTCAAAACCGCGCAGGCGATACCCCCGCGCGGCCAGTTCCGTCAGCAGCCGCCCCGTGCCGCACGCCGGTTCCAGGACCGTCCGCACCGGACGCTGGGCGTATCGCTTCCATGCCAATGGCAAAAACTCCGCCTCCAGCGCGGTCTCCCCTTGCATGGCGATGTCATAATACCGCGGCAGGGCATACCAAGAAGTCGATTGCGGCATGGAGTTGCTGGGGGAGGGAGAGAAGAGAGCTATGATAATTGTGCACGAAGAGATTTTATCACGGAGTAACGGAGTCGACACGGAGCCTCACGGAGAAGATTGTTGGTTTTACTCCGCTCGCACCACTGCTTGGTTCAAGGTATTTTAACAAAAGTTAACGAAGGTAACTAAGATAGACTCTGATGGCTGCTATTCTGAAATTTCAAATCTCGGAATTCAGATATTGAACACGAGGGAGCAGAGATTTCAATTCCTGTATTTCTCTGCTCTCTCCGCTACCTCCTGTTCAAAGAATAGAATTTTACAAAAGTTAACGAAGGTAACGAAGAGTGAGTTTGTGGGATGGCAAACTGATTTATTTTATCACCAATTTCAAATCTCGGAATTCAGATTTTGAACAAGAGGGAGCAGAGGAAGCAGAGGGATTTTTAGCACGGAGACGCCGAGATAACACAAAGTCTCACGGGGTAATTCGTTTGTAACGCTCCGCGCATTCCCCTGCCGCCTGTTCAACTGAAATGCACTGATATTACTGTTTTACCGTGGATTTGGTCCGTAGCAACCTTGGAAAAACGATCGCAATAAGGAACAGCAACCCCAGCCAGAGATGCGGAGCGGGTTCGGGAATAAATTCCACGCCGGTGAACGAGCCGGGGAGGAAGGGCTCATTGATACGTCCGGGTAAGCTATTTGAAAAAGAGCCATCTTGGCTGTAATTTGCTCCTCCCGCAGGAGAAGGCGCTTGGGAATTAGCACGATTCCGATGATAGGAGAATGGCGTAAATTTAGTCGTTCCACCGGGGGCAACTGCGTTGAGCGTGATTGTAAAGTGGCCAATCAGAACTTCCCAGGCATTGGGACGGACTACCGATGCTTGCGAGATTCCGTCATTGAGTGTTGTTCCTGGAAAAAATGGCTGAGTAAATCTCCAGTTGTAGGAACGTGTCACCCCTGATTGTGTACTCGGAGGGACTGGTGGGATTATTCCTCCTTGAAAGTAATTTGCTAAATTAGGATTTGTGATACTCGCATTGCCACCCGCATTAATATAGCGCTCATCCGCCCCCCAATCTAAAATGCCATCGGTTACGTAAACCACTTCCGCCAAATTGGAATTAGGCGGTAGGACACCATTCATATCACGCTGTAAGTCCCCGGCTGTATCCCTGTTTGTCGCGAAGCTCAAATTCGGCGTCGGCAATTCCGGACTTCCCGGCAAGCTGCGCGCGGTGACACCGCTATTGGTCCCCGGCACAACCGACCCGCCGCCGGTGTTCTCGCTATAGATATTCACCAAGCCGCCAGTAATCGAATCATTTTCATAGGTGTCATCCCCCCGGTCGATCACCGCGTATAGTTTGACAATGTAGCTGCCGACCTGGGCTGGTTTGACACGGGTCCCATCCTCAAACCGCAGATCATAGGTCATGGCCCCCCCGGCAAAGCCCGGCGCAGAAAGCGCAATCACCCAGAGCATCCCCGCCAACCCCAATTTTTGCCAACGCATGAGCGGCCCCTTTTTACTGTTTGTTGTGGCAATGTTGTGGAAGTTCTTAGTTTCCGCAGGTGATATTGTCTTTGATCCTGTGGATGTTTGCAATCGAATGGCAACAACGAAGAGTGGGCTAATCGAAAACTAATACTAACCGCAAGTAATCATAGCGCGGTTTTTTAACCCAGTTTACCAAGAGATTCCGCAACTCCGTTGGAGTAGGATTTCTTTGGTTTTGCCCTTTTTCCCAGGGTTGTTCGCTGCGCTCCAACCCGTGGGCTATGTTCCAGAACCGCGTTGCGGTAAATGGGTACCGCGAAGCGGTTACGGAACTCAGCCCTGGATTGCCGCGCAGCGGCTATCCAGGGAATACCGCAAGCCAAAAAATTCTACCGCAACGCGGTTGCGTCACCTAGTTTTAACCCATGAATGCTGGGTACCTTCACAAATTGCTAGCCGCACTACATTTAACTAGAAAGCGTATAGTAACGGCGGTCAAGGGTTTTGGGGGCTGCGGTGCCTATCATCCGTGAAAATCCGTGCCCATCCGTGGCTATAAAGAATTTCATGTGTCAGTTAGGGGAATTCTTGCGAATTCCGCTACGCCGTGAATCCCGGAATTCTAGCGAATTACGCTACCGACATCAGATCGTTTGAAACCGCGCCAGTCGATACGGCCGGGGATTGATATGCGGCTGGCGGCCGGTGATCAGTTCCATCGCCAGTTTGCCCGTGGCGGGGGCCATGCTCAGGCCCAGCATGTTGTGCCCGGCGGCAATCAGGCAATTTTCATAGAGGGGCGTGCGATCGATAATGGGCCTACTGTCCCAGGTCAGGGGCCGCCAACCGAACCATTTTTCGACGACTGGTTCGCAATAAGGCTCATGCAGGTAGTCCCGCGCGCCTCCCCGCAGTAGTTCCAGCCGCTCCGGATGCAAAGTGGCGTCGTACCCGGCCAGTTCCATGATCGACCCCAGCCGATACCCGCTTTGCCACGGTGTGACCGCCACGCGATGTTCCGGAAACAACAGCGGATGCGTGGGGCAAATCCGGGGCCGCGACATTGTTAATGAATAACCCTTACCCGGTTGAATGGGAACCTTGCAACCTAGGTGCTCTTGCAAAAACGGCGTAAGCGCACCGGCGGCGACGACCACGTGATCGGCGGCAAATTCCCCGCGCGATGTCTGGACCGCGGCGACCCGCTCATTTCTGGCGATAAAGCCGCGGAATTCGCATTGCTCGAGGATTTCCACCCCCGCTCCGCGCAGCTTTTCTTTCCAATTTGCCATGAGGCGATCCGGGCGCAGATGGGCGTCTTGCTCATAAAACCAGGCTCCCGCCAAACCTGGCTTGAGCGCCGGTTCCATCACGGCTAGCTCGTCCGGTTCGATCCGGCGATGCCCGGCGTCCAGCACCTCGGTCAGCAGGCGGTTGACCTCGCCAAATTTTTCAAAGGCCCCCCGCGTGCGATAGACAAACAGGCCCCCCCGCTTTTGCCAATCACAGTCAAAGCCTTCGCTTTCCAGCATTTGCTCGTACAACCCGCGCGAAGAGTTAAGCAGCGCCTGAATGGCGATCGCGCTTTCGATCATATCCTGGTGATTGCATCGCAGGCCAAATTGCACCAGCCATTGCCACAAATCCCAGCTCCAGCGGGGCTTGATCATCAGGGGGGCATTTGCGGCAAACATGGCGGAAAGTCCCAGGCCCAAGACACCGGGCTCGGCCAGCGGCAGCACATGGCTGGGCGAGATCAGCCCGCAGTTGGCATGGGAGCAAGCCGCGCCAAAGCGGTCTTTTTCGACCACGGTGACCCGTAGACCCGCCCGAACCAAATGATGCGCGCATGCCGCGCCAACGACCCCGCCACCGACAATCACAACCTGCTTCACCGCGGAAACCATAAGCTATTCATTAAAAGTGTCGGCTCATTCAGCCACTGCCAAAAATACAATCGCCACCGCTTTAGAGGCCCCAACAAAACGGGTCCTCCGGGTCCAGCACCAACGTCGCCGCGCTGGTGACATAGGCCGCACCGGTAATCCTAGGCAGGATCATTGGTTTGCCAATATCCGGCCAGGATGTCAGACCCGGCGGGATATGACTCGGTGCTGGGGATGAATGTTCCCGCGCTGCCTCATGCCGCGTTGCTTCGAGCTTAGCAGATTCCCCCTCCCAGCGATATTCCCCAGAAAATACCGTCCCCAGGATGCTTTCTTGCCGCCAGGGTTGTCCCGCCGCCAGTTTGCCCCGCGCCGCCAGGCAGGCCAGTTTAGCGCTGGTCCCCGTGCCACAGGGGGAACGGTCGTATTCGCCGCCGGGACACAACACAAAGTTGCGACTATTGTTGGCCGGATTGACCGGCGGCCCAAATAGCTCAATATGGTCGATCTCGGCCCCGTCATCCCCCGTGATTCCACTCGCGGCCAGAGCCCGCCGCACACGCAGGCAATACTCTGTCAAATCGGCGGTGTTGGCCAGCTCCAACCGCTGGCCATGCTGTTCGATCAAATAAAACCAATTTCCCCCCCAGGCCACATCACCCATCACGGCGCCGATTCCCGGCACGTCCACCGCGACATCCCGCGCGTGGCAATAACTGGGAACATTGGTTAGTGTCACGCGCTTATCAGTGTGATACATCACACCCACCTCACCCACGGGCGTGTCAAATTTCCATTCCCCGGGCGTGATCTGACCCAAGTGTGCCAGTGCCGCGACCACGCCGATCAGCCCGTGGCCGCACATGCCCAGGTAGCCGACATTATTAAAGAAAATAACACCGTGGGTGCAGGCGGGATTGTGTGGAGGGACCAGCCAGGCCCCGACCAGCACGGGCCAGCCGCGGGGCTCATGAATGAGAGCCCGGCGATACTGGTCAAGGTTTGCGCGCACCTGCGCGACGCGGCTGGACAAGGGGCCAACGCCAAGCTCCGGCCCGCCGGCATAAACCACGCGGGTGGGCTCGCCCGCGGTATGGGTGTCGAGATATTGCAGGGTTGGATGCATGGGGGGCGTATATGTTTTGCTGTCGAAATATAGAGTTGAAAACAAAAAATTGCTGCTAGAAGCATTTTAGTAGATATCCTCTCCCCCACAAACGACCGCAGGGGACCCATTTTGGCGGGTCCCCTGCGAGTGTTCTCTTAAATCACTAAATAAGCTGGGGGTGGGTGGGGGCGAGCCTTGTCGAGCCACCCGCGAAATTGATCCAGCCAACCGACTAAAACTGGTCCAGGATAAAGTGATGGCCGCTGTGGTATTTGCCGCCGCCTGGAGGCCCATGATAGGTGTGGATGTAGCGGTTCCAAGTGGCCCCTTCGGGGAACATGTTATGCCATTGGCGGTTGTACACCGGCACTCGCATTTCCGGGGGATACCGAAAGTACAAACTCTCGGAGCTTTTGTAGTATTCCTTCGAATAGTAATTCTGAGGGTAATACACGTAGGGATAGTGGTAAAACCGATCCCAATCCTGGCTATTGTATGTATGGGCCCATTGGCGACCGAACGCCTGTTGGGCGGAACATTCGCTGGGACCGGCAAAGGCCCAGGCGGCGGCGGTCAACGCCACGAGGATCAAGCAGCGACGCAACATGAAAACGACTCCTGGGAAAAATCGACGGGCACAGCGGTCGCGAGGTCCTCGTTTCCGCTATGCAGGTCATCGACTATCGCTAAGACCGGTATGCAGCGAAGATTCGTTACGAAGGGCACATTTTTCCAAAGGAATGTCAAGGCGTGCCGCCCAGGTGAACTGTGCGGACAGGCAAGAGTGGCGGGACTTTTCCGGCGGGGTAAGCGCCGTAAAGTTTGTCGCCAAAAAACGTGCTAGCACGCAAGTGTCCCTACCTCCCATCTCTCGACCCGCGCCTCTCGTTCCGCCGATACCATCGGCGGCTTTGTATTTCTGTTCCCCCCTCTCCCCAGCACCCCAGCTCCCCCACACTCCGCCTCCCGTCTCCAGCTCCGCCAACTCCACCGGCGGCTTTGTGCGATAGCCAAAATACCACCACGAGCTATAAAATTGACTTGACTAATAGGATAGCGAGCAACCTGACAGCATCAACCGAATTTCATGGGCCAACTTTCCCAATCATCCGAAAGTGCTAGCACGCCAGACTGGCTTTTAGCGCGTGAGGCGGCGCTCTTGGCTCCTTACGCGATGGCAAGCGCACACAGTCGGGGACGGGTCCACCCAGAACCTCCCCATCTTTATCGCGGGCCGTTTCAGCGGGACCGCGACCGCATTTTGCATTGCGCCGCGTTTCGGCGTTTGGCCCAAAAAACGCAGGTTTTTACTGGTCATGGACTAGGGGATTACCACCGCACACGGTTGACACACACGCTGGAGGGGACTTCTATTGCGCGGACGATTGGCCGCGTCCTGCGCTTAAATGAGGACTTGATCGAAGCCCTGATGCTGTTGCATGACATTGGACATCCCCCCTTTGGTCACGCCGGAGAGGATGCACTGGACGACTGCCTGGCCGGGCAGGGGGGCTTTGACCATAACGCGCAGGCCTTGCGGATTGTCACGCTACTAGCCCAGCGGACACCGCGGTATCCGGGGCTAAACCTGAGCCAGGAAGTGCTGGCGGGACAGGCCCGCCGCGTCAAAAACTCTGTGGCCAATCCGTTAGCCGGGCAATCCGGGTTGCTAGCTAGGATAGCAACCGTGGAAGCGGACGTGGTCGATGCGGCCGACAGCATCGCCTATGATTCGCACGACCCGGACGATGCCCTGCATTATGGGTTGATTTCTCTCGCTGAACTGAATGAAGTGCCGCTCTGGGCGTTGGCCGCGCGGCAAGTTCGCGCTCGGCACGCCAACTTGGATAATCGAGAGTTGCGCCAGGCCGTCGTGCATGAACTTATCAATCTCCAAGTCGTCGATTTGATCCAAACCAGTCAGGCGCGCTTGGGGGGAGCAGATGTCACCGCGACCGACGCGGCCACAAGCGGCTCCGGGGTTATTGGCATGAGTAGCGAGCTGACCGAATTATGCCTGGGATTAGAGCGGTTTTTATACGAACGCGTGTATCGGCATCCACAGCTACTGTCCGCGCGCAGTCAGTTCGAAGCGCAGTTGCGGACGCTGTTTGCGGTGTATCTGGCCGAGCCCGAATTATTGCCGCCAAAATTTCAAATTTGGGCGGGGACCTTTGGCCTGCCCCGGGCCATCGGGGATTACATCGCCGGCATGACGGACCGATTCGCGCTGGCCGAGCACGGAAGGCTGAGTGGGGGGTAAGGGGCATTCCTTAAAAAGCCGTGTATTATTGGACAACTCCTGAGTTCTTTTGGCTCGCGGACCAAACTATACACAACTTGGTTAACGGGCTAAAGCCCGTACTATTTTATTTAGGGCAAAGTCGATACTCCCCCCCGCACCGCGCAGACCACACAGGGCAGGTACACCATGCCGCCACAGCCGCGGCAGCGCACCGGGGGGGCGGTCGGTTGCAGGGCCAAGTGCTCGGCGCGGCGGACGGCGGGATTGTGCAACCGCTCGGTCCGCTTGCGCAGCGCGATCGCCAGCACGGTTCCTCGGCTAATGCCCAGCCGCGCGGCGATGGCCCGCTGCGAGTAGCCACCGTCAGCTAATAAAATTTCCACCTCGCGGACGATTCCTGGCTTGAGCATGGTTGGTAAATTCAGATTTAAGATTTCAGAGTGTAGGCACGGAACGAACTCGCGTCGCGGCTAACCCTAATTTGCCGCGTCTCTCGTCTCCCGCCTCCCGTTCCGCCGATACCATCGGCGGCTTTGTATTCCCTGTTCCCTACCCCTCATCCCTGTTCCCTATTCCCTCGCTCAGTCCCAGGTGTCGCCTTCCGGTAGCCAATAATCGCACTCTTCGGGCAGGGATTCTTCGGGTTCTTCCCAGTCCTCCTCAATCCAGGCCAGCGCGGCGGTGCGCGCGTAACCCGCGGCGGCCGACCCATAGTCGGCATCATTCGCGCTATAAGCTTCCTCATCGTCCACGGTTTCTTCCCATTCATCATCAAACTCGTCTTCCCGCGGCGTGGATTCGGTTCCCGGCTCATCCTCTTCCGCAACGGTGGCTGTTACTGCGGGGCTGCGGCTTACTTTGCCCACCGCGTACTCGGGGGCAGGGGGGGCGGCGCCTAGCAGCAGCCATATCAGGCGCTCCCCCAGCGGCCAGGCGGGAGGAACGATTTCCCAAGAATTTGGCCATGGAGCGGCATCCGCGCCAAAAGTCGCGCGGGAAGGGGCCGCGAAAGGACAAAGGGGGGACAGATCCTGCCGTCTCCCCCTGGTCAGAGGCGGACAGGCGGGAACAGCCAGGGCAACCAAATGATTAGCAGCAGGGGTTCGCCGACCAAGAGGAACAGACAGCGCCATAAAAACCTCGTGGAAAAAATGCCGGGAGAGAAAACAAAAGAATAGTGTACATTGGTACACAATACCCTGGCACAATTTCAAGCGCGGCGGGCAAATTTTTTACAGGTTTTATGCTCCAACGGAGGGGTAGAAGGCGGGTGATCGACGGTAAACTTCTGCCGTTTCACGCTTTACACGCGGAAGTCGCTGGCGGGAACCCCCGCTGGTCGGTAAAATAAATTTTGATCCTCAGTCCCGGCCCGGCTAAAACAAGACCCTTGCGGTCGTTTTATCCTGGGCCTTAGGATTGCGACAACCATTACCAGCTTGGCCAGAGGTTCAGGCCAGGACGATTTGCATTTTTTACCGACAGGTGTGGAAATTATGGCCAGACGGGTTGTAAATCGAAAGGAATTGCGGGCGGAAAACGACGCGGCGGAAGCCCTGGAAGGGGAAGCTGGCGCCACCAAAGCCAAAAAAGCTAAAAAGGCCCCCGCCAAAAAAGCCAAGAAAGTGCCCAAGGAAGTGCGTTTGAAGGCATTTTGGGGGGTGTTCAATCAATCGATGAAGCGCGTGGCGCTGTTTGAGTATGCCGAGCTAAAAAAAGCCGAGAAAAAGGCGGAGGAACTCTCGACCAGCGCAAAGACGCCGCATTTTGTCCAAAAAGTTAAGGAAGTCATTGAGGAGTAGCCAATCCCTTCGTATCGTGGAACGTAGAGAGCGCGAAAAGGATAAGTTGCGGGCCGGGGGGATGTCTGAACTAAACCGTTAAGCGTCAATTTTGTTTCTGGGTGGATCGGGCAAGAGGTGGAATTATGCGCTTGAATTTGTGGATGATGGCATTACTATGCGCCGCATTGTGCCTGCCGGGCTGTGGCGAGGAAACCACAACCGTCAAAAAAGTCGACAAATTTCCGGCCTCGGTCACACCGGCGGAGTTGGATGATTCCAAGGCCAACGTCTCGATCGCGGGGGGCTTCCTCAAAGTCGGTTTTCCCAAGGATTGGAATGAAACCCTAAATAAGAAAAAGGAATTTGCGATCATCATGCGTCCGGCCAACGCCAGCAGAAATCCCACGCTGGCCATTCTGGATTTTTCCGAGAACTCCCCCTTTGACGAAGTGACTGACGCCAACAAGCAAGAGTTTCTCGACTATGTCAAAAAGATGCCCTACTTTGGCAAGTTTAAGGGGCACAAAATCGTGCAGCCCCACAAGCTGATCAAGCTGGGGGATCGGTATGGCGTCTTGTTTCGAGTAAACCACGCCGCCAAGACCACCACCGAAATTGTCTATTTGGCGACCGCCGAAAAGAAAAAGCTGTATCTGGTCGAGCTGCGGGCGGACGAAAACCAATCCCCCAAGAACTGGCCCGCCATGGTCGCGCTGTTTAACTCAATGGCTATTTCGGACACCCCGGGGGGAAATACGGACAACATCGACTTTAGCGTGGTGGCCGACAGTGCCGAGCCTTCCTTTGACGAGGATGGCGAAATGCCGGCCAAGGGGGCGGGGGATAAATCGGATAAAAGCTCCGACGAGCCGAGCTTTGACGAAGGGGACGACACACCCAAAAAGAAAACCGATAAACCGGGGGACGAGCCCAAGTTTGATGAGTAAGGGGGTATGCTTTTTTATGCATTGACGGGGACACACAGTTCAGAATTCGCAAATTCAGCCACGGATGAACACCGATTTGAACGGATGTTTATGAATACAGCAGCGATCAAAAAATACACTTTATCCGTGTTTGATCCGTGCCTATCCGTGGCTGAATGGAATAGCTGCTTCTAACCAGCACGCCCTGTTGCCATTCCCCTTACCGCCATTTACAATCGGGACATTCGCGGGATGGCCGGTCCCGGCCCCCGTTAACGCCACACCACGACCCCGATTTTCTATTTTTGACACGCCCGAGAGTGCTATGGACGAAGCGACAAAAAATATGGTGCTGATCCCCGTTTGCGTGGGCAGTATCACGGTGATGATTTTGCAGTTTGCGATCAACTACACTAATTTTTCTTATGGCATGTTGGCGGTTAATCTGCTGATCGGCGCGGCGGTCGGCGGCGCGGTCTTTGGAGCGCTCTTTTTTATGAATAAGCGGTAAGCGCGCCTCTGCCAGTCCCGCCAGCGGTATCATCAAAGGCGACCTAAACGCGCGCGGATTGATTTGTCATTTCGTTCTTGCACGCCGGTTGCGGCACATGGTCCCTTCTAAAAATCATACCACAGGCCCAGGCCCAGTTTTTCTTCAAAGAGATTCCAAAACTGGTATTGGTCGCTCAGGCCATTAAAGTACTCAAAGCCCACGCGAAATAGCCGCGCGCTCGGTCCATCCCGCCAGGCCCAGCCGACTTGTGTGACAAAATTGCCGCTGTAGTTGACTTCCTCGCGCAAGTGACCGTGCAAGGCCACAAAGGGGGCGCCGCGGGGGCCGGTGGGGACCGCCGGGGCGTATTCCCAACCCAACTGCATTTCCCACTCCCCCGACACATCCGTAAAAAACGCCCAGCCCACTTCGGCGTAAATGCGATGTTCCGGCGTGTAATAATACGATTGGCCAAAGATCAGCACATCGCGGGCGTAGTTATAACGTGGCACGCTGGGAAAAGTCAGCATGTGCTCATCGCCCAGGTGGGAGCTCAGGTGATAATAGCCCATTTTGGTTTTCCAGGGACCGACCCCATAGGTGATCGGCAGTCCCGCGCGAAAATCGACCGAGACTAAATTCATATCATGCATAAAATCGAGCCGGGGAAGGGCTGCCCCTTCCAGGTCGATTTGCCAGCCTTCGGGAAAATAGGCGTCAGTGTTGCCATACCGCCACAGGCCAACCCGCCCCCCCAGCGTGATATCCCACAACCAGCCGTAATCTTTTTCATGAAAAAAGAAGCCGCGAAACCGCGATTCGCGATCGCCCGCCAGATATGAACGATAGATCAGACCTTCGGGGAGCCATTGGACGGACCAAGGTTCCTCCCCCTGGGAACCATTGTCGCCATTTACCCCGGCGGGCTCGCCGGCGGATGCTGCCAGCGGATCACTTTGCGGTTGATCCAGGGACCAATTGTCGGACTCGGCGCTGATGGGCCGCCAGCCGTTGCGCGGCAGAACCGCCGCCGCGGCGGCATTTTGCGCGGCGGATCGTTCGCCTCCGCCGTCAAATTGCGAAGGAAAATGACTCTTGAGCAGGCTTGGCTCCGCTGGTTGGGGCTGGCCAGCGGCTTGCCAATATTCGGTTTGACTTTGCTGATTGGCACCAGTCGGATCCGTTACCAACGGCGGAGGCCCGGACAGATTGGCCGGGCTGGCCGAGACCGGGGACGCGGAAAGGGAATTGCCCGGGGGTAGGCTTTGCGCTGGCAATAAGGTGCAGCAAAGTCCCGGCGCAAAAACCCAGCTCCAACGCCAGATTTTTCGCAGTGATGGCTTCGTCGGTTGCAAAACAGGTTGACTCCCTGTGGGCACAAAAGGGGCGCAATCCAGCGCGCGGACCGCAGCCGGGGCTTTGTATTTTTGAGGGCAAAGTATGCAGACCCTTGCCAGTTCCACCAAGAGCAGTTCAGATTAACCGCCGGCACTCCGCCATTCTGTCCCACGGGCGCGGGGTAGACCCGGCGCCGCTAGCGGATTTTGCCCGGCGAACGCCGAGTGCGGGATCGCGCCCCGGGCGCGCTCTGTTCCACTGTAGGCAAGATATCTGTAGGCAAGATATCGGCGGTAGACGCGCCTTTCTGTAGCACGCCAGTCCGTGCCGACTTTACGCCAGCATGATTTACGGAATTCGCCAATTCCCTTAAAACACCCAAGTTCCCCCGATCCAGCTCCAAACCCTCTTTACTACCCATCCCCTTGGGCGTTTCCAGATACATGGGTATGTGGGCAAATCGTGGATCTGTTAGTAAATTGCGGAAGCCCGCCAGCCCTATCTCACCTTGGCCGATGTGTTCGTGCCGATCCACGCGGCTACCCAATCCTTTTTTGCTATCATTCAAATGAAAGGCCTTGATCCGGGACAAACCAATCAACCTGTCAAACTGGGTAAAGGTCTCGGCATAGTCTACGGGATTGGCAAGGGGATAACCCGCGGCAAAAATATGGCAAGTGTCCACGCATACGCCCAACCGATCGGGTTGACGGACCCCCGCCAAAATTTCGGCCAGATGCTCAAAGCGGTGGCCCAGGTTGGTCCCTTGACCGGCGGTTGTTTCTAGCAACGTGATTGTGGACAAGTCTGGCGCGGCGGCATGGATTTTATCCAGGGCGGCGATGACGCGGGCCAGTCCGACCGCTTCGCTGGTCGTAGTGAATGACCCGGGATGCATGACCACATACGGAATGCCCAAAAGCTGCGCCCGCAGCAATTCCTCGGTAAAGGCGTCGATTGATTTTTGCCACAGGGCGTCATCCGGCGCTGCCAAATTGATTAGGTACGAATCATGCGCAATGGGGTGCGTGATGCGCAGTTCCGCCAGCTTATCGCGAAACCGAGTCGCGTCGTCGTGCGTGATGGGTTTGCCGCGCCACTGGTTATTGTTTTTTGTAAAGAGCTGCACACATTGGCAACCACACGCGTGCGCGATCTCGACAGCGCGATAATACCCGCCCGAGATTGACTGATGCGCGCCAAGGAGAGGCATAGTAGGACGAAGTAACGGGAGGAGGGGTGAGAACGCCAGCAGGCTCTAACCACAAAGCCGCCGATGGCATTGGCGAAATAGTGTTCCGCGTCGGGGGTGAACGCGAAAATCCGCAAAAGTTATTAACCCCATGTCCGCGACCAGTTCTCTTCATTGAGTATCCTTACACGGCCGGCTTATTTTTCCAGCAGTTTTCTCGCCCGCAGCCAGTCTTCGGCCCGGTCGGTCCAGGTACTAATGGGCAGCTCGCTTTTACGCAAGCCGTAGCCATGCCCACCGGATTGATAAATGTGCATTTCGACGGGAATATTCTTTTGCTTCAGCGCGGCGTACAGCATCACACTGCTGAGCGGCGTCACTGGATCATCGGTGGTGTGAACCATAAAAAACGGGGGAGTCGCCTCGCCCAGGGGGACATCCGCGGTGATCAACTGGGTGGGGTTGTCCTTTTCGACCAGATAAGCCGGGTAGATAAGCATGACAAAGTCCGGTCGGCAGCTTTGCTGGTCGCTGTGATCCACCGCGTCGTAGCTGCGCTTTTCAAATTGGGTGCCGGTTTTGGCCGTAAGGTTGCCCCCGGCGGAAAAACCCAGCATGCCGATCCGTTGCGGATCGATGCCCCACTCCTTTGCGTTGGCGCGGGTCAGGCTAATCGCCCGCTGCGCATCCATCAATGGCAAACGGTTGGTAGGGTCATCGGCCCGCTTGGGGACGCGGTACTTGAGCACAATGCCGGTCACCCCGATCGAATTGAACCATTTGGCGACTTCCGTCCCCTCCAGATCCCAGGCCAAAATATTGTACCCTCCGCCCGGGGCAATCACCACCGCCGCGCCGGTGTCCCGATCCGCGGCGGGGCGATAGATCGTCAGCGTGGGTTGGCTGACATTGGTCAGGCGCTGGACGTCAGACTTTTCGTTGGGCTTGGCTTCGAGGAATTTTTCCGGAGCAAGCTCGGTCGTTTCGCCGGGGGCCTTTTCCGGCCACAAGTTGACGATGATCGGCTCGGCGGCAAACAGCAATCCACTCCCCCCTTGCCAACAGAGGGCGGCAACGGCAATCAACAAAACGCGCGCGGACACATGCATGGGAAACAATCTCCGGCTAAAAGCACAAACCATCAGTTGGACAAGCCCCCGTGGGAAACTACGTGCTTAGCATAACGCCTGGCGCAAAGGAGAGCAAATCGGGCGGGGGAACATGTTATTACATACTCGAGATAATAAGTTTCTCAAAATCGTTCCCCGCCGCGCTTGATTTTATCTCCTCTCCATCGCAAAAATGCCCGTAGTTCCACAAAAAACTAGCTCGCGCGGAAAGTCTTTACCCCCCCAAGACAGGAATTGCCATGACTGAAATCGCCTGCGATCTCACACCCGCCCAATTAACGGCCAAGAAGTGTGTTCCCTGCGAAGGGGGCATCCCCAAATTCACCCCCGAGCAAGCCGCGCGGCAACTCACCCAACTAGACGGCTGGCGGCTCACCGCGGATGGTCAGCGGCTGGCCAAAGAATGGACGATGCGGAACTTTATGGCGGGGATGGAGTTTTTTCAGGCTGTCGCCCAACTGGCCGAGGCGGAAGGGCACCACCCGGATTTACATCTGACCCGTTACCGCCAGGCGCGCATCGAAATTTACACCCATGCGATTGGCGGACTGAGTGAAAATGATTTTATTTTAGCGGCAAAGATCGATGCGCTGCCGCTAGCGAGTAACGCGAGCGCATCATAGCTCTTCGCGCGGCGCGGCCTTGCGCGGATGCGTGGGTCAAACGCGGCTTAGCTCCGCCGCGGCGCGCAGCTCCTTTAGCTCCTCCAGCGACGTCCACCAACAATCCAGCTTGGCCACTGCTTGGTCCAGCGCCGCGGTTAAGCGCGCTAGATCGGCCACGGGCTTAAAGAAACAAGCCTCCGCCCCTAGTTGTTGCAGCTCCATCGCGTTGGCCAAGCTGATTAAGTCTGTCACCATGATCACGGGGAGTCCGCCGTCATAGCTCTTCATGCGCGGCAGCAACTCCTGTCCCGAGATATACGGCATATCATTATCCAGCAACACCAGCCGATATTTGCCGGTTTGCAGATGAGCCTCGGTCATGGTGGGATCATGCAACGGCACGGTGTCATAGCCCAGTGGCCGCAACCGTTCCTGCAGCACGGAGGCAAATTCTATATCGTCATCAATGTGCAAAACCAATGTGCGCGTCGACTGCATCGCGGCTGCCCCTTAAAATAAGAAAAGTGGCATGTGCGGCCCTTGCCCCGACGCATACCAATTAAATAATTATTGGATATTTTTATCTTATAATATAAATTGATTGTAAAACTGCGGCTAACCGCAAGAAACATCCGCTCAGCGATTTCGCCGTCTAATTTAAGCGTCAAGCGGCATTTGTCGCGCGGTATGGTTATTCCACACCTCTGTCCAAAAAATAACCTAAATTTGTAGTGAGCGGTTTTGTCACAAATTTCATTCTTTTTTGAGTCTTGTATGAACGCGGTCGTCTTGGAAAATCCAGTCGCGGAATTGCTGTTTTCTTCTTTGGCCAAAGATCCCGACCTGGGCGAGATTATCGAAATGTTTGTCGAGGCAATGCCAAGCCGTGTGCGCGACATGCAAAATCAATTTGACAATCAAGATTGGGACCAACTGGCCCGCCTGGCCCACCAACTAAAAGGGGCTGCCGGCAGTTACGGCTTTGACCAAATCACACCGTATGCCGCCCGCCTGGAAAAAGGGATCCGCAACGCCCTGCCGCAGCATGACATCCGTAAGTCGTATGAGGAACTCATCGATGTCTGTGGGCGGATCCGCATTGGCGGGTAAGGGGAGGTGAGTTGATAGTTGATAGTGGATAGTGGGAAGTGCTAAGCTTAGGGAAAATTGAGCCAACTAGCTCAGCCCCCCATCTGTAATTTTTAATTCTTAATTTGTAATTAATTTCGTAATTACCTCGCCAGCGCTTGCAAGTACGGCACCGGGTTGCTTCCCAGCGCGTTCAGCACCGTGCCGCCGGCGGTAAAGCAGTGGGTCACCCAGTCTGGCTGGCCGTATTTTTCCAGGGCTTTGCCCCCTTCGCCGCCGCCGACAAAGACCCGCACGCCGGCGTCCTTGAGCCTTTTGAGTTCGCTGACAAACTTGCGCGTCCCCTCTTCAAAGCGGGGATCCTCAAACATCCCAAACACGCCATTATGAAACGCCACGGGGCTGTTCTCCTTGCCCAGGCGCGCCTGATTCGCGGCCAAAAATTCGCCCACTTTTTCGCTAAAGAGCGCCGAGGATTTGGGCCCAATGTCAAATTGCTGTTCGCCGGGGCCGATGTTCTCGACCGCGCGGCCATCCTGCAGGATCGAATCGACCGGCAGCACAAAGGTGATCCCCTTGGCACGCCCCTCGGTCAGCATACGCTTGGCTTGCTCGACCCGTTCGACGGGAATAAAGTACGGCTGATCCGCATGGGCGGGGTCCTCCGCCACGCCAATGCTGACCGGCCGACCAGCCAGCTCGCCATCGGCCTTGCGCAGCGCCATGGCCAGCGACCCGGCGGCAAACACCCATTTGATGGTTCCCCGGTCGATCATCGCCTGCAGATCGTCCAGCTTGTCGATCTTTAATCCGCTAAAGACGACCAACTCCGCCAGTAGGCACTGCTGCATCGGCCCGTCAAACTCGCTTGCCACATAGCTCCCCAGGGCCACGCGGTCCATCGCCGCGGGCAGAATGGTGCTGCTGGTGTCCAGGCTGCCAGCGGAGAGTGCCTCGTTAACATACACCCGCGCGATCTTTTCCGCGACTTCGTTGGCCACCTTGGCCAGGGCCGGGGCCAGCTTTTCGGCGTCTTCCGCCGTGGCGTCCCACAGCACACGCTCGATCTTGTATTTACGCGAATTCTCCAAAACCAATATACTTCCCGGAGCCGCCACGGCAATCGTCGCCGTCACCGCCGGTAAGACCGTTTGCGTTGCTTCGTCCCACCAATCGCTGATCAACGTCACCTCGCAGTTCAGCAGTTCGCCCAGGCGTTTGGCCACGTCCTTGAGCGAGCCTTCAGGCTTGCGGCCGATATGGCCCATGATGATTTGCTTCCAGCCGCGGCTTTGGCCAAATTTGAGCGTCTCGACCATGCTGCGGAGCCGTTCGTCCCCCTCGCCGATGATCTTGCCCGGTTTGGCGTCAACATCCCCGCGGACCAGGACCGGCGTCCCGCTGGGAACATCGGCCAAACTGGCCAACCGCGGAATCGCGGCCAAATACTCGCCCAAGGCGCGCTTGGGCGTGTCGGGATTGGCATTGAGCAGGGTGAGGATGAGGTTTTTGGCCTGGGAGGTGGAGAGTGTTGGCATGATGGTAAATGACCGTTACGGGAAAATATGTGGGGAAATAGACTGTAAATTTAGCAAATCCGCTGGCCTCTTGGCAGGGGCGGGGTGGGTTGAAAATGTGACTGCTGTTTCATCCCGATATATTCTTTTCATTCCGCGATGATTTTTGCTATTTCTAGGACGGGTCAAGGCAATATGGGACTATTCCGGGTGAAAGATAGTTGTTTATTAAGGTTTAAGGGGAGTTGCTGCTGTGTGATCGAACGGCGGTTGGTTATCGTGGGCCAAAGGCCCAACCCATCCCAGCCTAGGGCAAGCGCAGCGTCGCCCTAGGATAATGGAAATGTAATAAATGGCAGGGCCAACGGCCCGATTCATCTAGGTTGTTTTAGGTAAACACCACAACGCTGAGCATGGATCAGAGTAAATGGGTAAACGCTTAAACTCCCCGCCCCCATCCGCTGCCCTGCTTAATACCGTTCCTGCGGTGATTTCCTCGATTAAAACTACACCGCGTAAGAATCAGTCAATCCCACCTGTGAAATCATTTCGCGCTAGCTAATCAATTCGTGATGGTGAATGCAAGGCAACTTCTAGTGTATTAAGAATTTGACAGGGTAAGATTGTGCGGATATTTTCAAAGTACGCAGATCACATAATGATTAGTTAATTGGCGAGGGGGTGATCATATGCCGCACGAGTGGTTTGAAGACGTAGTAAAGGGCGTGGGCGACGCCATTCCCGACGCGACTCGGGATTGGCGACCAGCCAACGCGATTGGCCTTGTATTCGCATTCTTCGCCGCTATCGGCGTGTTCTGGATGATGTTGACCATTTGCAGCGGCGAACAGATGCAGCCGGGTGGGTGGTGGGTCTGCGGCGTGTTGACTGCGGTCGGACTGGTCGGTGCCGCGATCTGCTTCTGGCTCGGCAGCGGCTCCGCGGAGTAAAGGCATAGCGAAGTAGGCGTCGTTAGAGCATTTAGAAATTGACATCGTGCGACCGTGCGGCTATTTTCAAAGTATTAACAACACATATTTATTGGTTCAGTGGCAGCAGGGTGGGACCTCGCGATAATGTCTCAGCGCGACCATATAATCGGGGCCGCATTGTTGTCTCTGACGCTGGGCGTAGCGGCCACCACGTTGCTTATGTGGGCTGATGCTGTGACTACGGCGGTCGGGCTTGCCATTGGGTTCGTCCCGGTGTTCGTGGTATCTCACTGGGCTGCTGAACTGCTCGGCACGGCATGGGATCGGCGGGGAGCACAGCAAGACGCTGAAAAAGACAGGGCGTCAGACAGCGGGATATGATGTGTTTTCTTGACCACTGCTCACCGGTGCCCCGCCACTGCTGAGCTGAGTCGTTTATTTAGCTACCGGGTACCCCCGGTTAGTGCCCACGTGTCTATCGGATACCTCAGGAACTTGTTTCTGAGCCGCGCAGCGGACGGAAGCAGTTTTTCGAATATTTCCGCTCTATCCTGTGGGCTTCTTGTGCTGCGCACACCGGAACAAGTTCCGGTGCCAACCGCGGACTACCGGTTAGTAATTTACCTGAAAAGTATTGTCTGCCAGGGAAAGGGACAGTACTAGGATTAAACCTAAAGACAACTCGACAAAGCCCCTTTGGCGTAGAGGTTTTAGGGCAAAACCCCGCTTATTTAGCATTTTGTATCAGCCCTGTAACATTTTCCACCGGTTTTCGCTTGATCGGATGCGGTCGTGATTCAACGGTCACGCAACTCACCCCACCCATTTTTGAAGGAAAACACGGTGACCCATGAAAAAGGCTTCCCTACTTTTGGCTATTCTAACGCTTGTTGCCAGTCCTGCTTGGGCAGGCAATCATAACAATAATAAGCAGCAAAATTCCTCCCCCAAGTTCGCCAAGCAGCAACAGTTTCAGTCGTCGCCTAAGTTCCAAGCCCTGCTGGGTGGCGGCCACGGTTCGTCATCACACAATCACGCGTCGAATAAGAAGCCGCTGCTGGCCCAGGGGATCACGACAAAGAACTTGCTGTCGAATCGGCCTTTCAATTTACCGCACGGTTCGGCTGGGTTGGGAAAACAGATACCGCCGAAAAATGCGAAACCGTTTTCGACGCACTTAAATCCCCAACCACTGCAATCGCAGGGGATCACGCTGCAAAACCTGAAGCCGAATCGGCCAAACATGCTCAAAGGTACCGAAGGCCCCAACAATACATTGCCGGTCGTCGTCTCGAATCCCGTCGCCGCCAAGCCAGGTTACGTTTGGACCGGCAATCATTGGGTTCGGGCTAAGGCCCCCGCCGGCGGGGCCGGAAACGGCAACGCGCCGCAGGTTGATCCGTTGTCGAACTTCACGACGATGGCCAATAATCCTCCGCCGAGAATCCGCGTCCCCGTCCAAGACCCACCAAAGCCCGGCCGGCCCATGGGTGGTCGTCCCCAGCATGGCACGAGCGCCAACGGCGGCCTCACGGTCAACTGGCAACCTGGCTCGCAACGGCCCGCCGATGTGGTCGGCGTCGGCGCTAGCCCGATCGATCAGTTCTTCTCTGCCGTTGGCGGTTCCCTCGGTAGCGACTTCAAACCAGGCAAACTCACCCGCCCAACGGTCGTCGACCATCGCTAGGCCGGTTGGTTTATCACTAATAGGAAGTCCCCTGTAAGGCGGAGTTTGGGAAGACACCAAAAATCGTTCGCCTTGCGGGAGAAGCGCGAGCGGCCCAGGAAAGATTTCCTGGGCCGCGTTGCTTCATGAGGCATTTATAAAGCATGATAACATGGGAATTTAACATCTTTTGGCGCCGCTTACCGGGTACCCCTGGTTAGCGCCCACGTGTCTATCGGATACCTCAGGAACTTGTTCCTGAGCAGCGCAGCGGACGGAAGCAGTTTTTCAAATATTTTCGCTCTATCCTGTGGGCTTCTTGTGCTGCGCACACCGGAACAAGTTCCGATGCCACCCGCGACGGAATAAGTTCCACACAACCGCGTTGCGGTACTCCCTGGGTAACCGCTGCGCGGTAACCCAGGGCTAAGTTTCTTAACCGCGTTGCGGATGATTCCCTCACCCCGGCCCTCTCCCAAAGGGAGAGAGGATACCGCAACGCGGTTCTCAATCAGCCCAGCGGTTGAATCGTAGCGAACAACCCTGCCCACCCCCCCTATTTCCACTTCGCAAACCGCTCCGCTGCCCCGTTCCATTCCGCCGGGGTGCCCAGTCCCGGTCCCGCGGTGATTTCCTCGACCAAAAAACTCCGCCGCACGATTTGCCGCGCCTCGGTAATACTGCCAACTTCCCCCAGGGCGATCAATTGCATCAGCACGTTGCCGATGGCCGTCCCTTCGACCGGCCCGGCGATCACCCGCGCGCCGGTCGCGGCCGCAGTCATTTGATTGAGCAGCGCATTATTGCTGCCTCCCCCCACAATATGAATCGTCCGGATCGGTCCCCCGGTCAGCTCCCGCAACCAGCCAAGCACTTGCCGATATCGCAGCGCCAGACTCTCGAGCGCGGTGCGAATGATCTGGCCCGGCGTGGCGGGAACCGGCTGATTGGTCCGGCGACAAAAATCCTGAATGGCGGCGGGCATATTGGCCGGCGCCAAAAAGACCGGATCATCCGGATTGATTAGCGAGCGAAGCGGCTCGGCCTGGGCGGCCAGCGCGGCCAGCTCCGACCAATCGTGATCTTCCCCCGCGGCGCGCCAGATACGGCGGCATTCCTGGACCAGCCACAGACCCGCGATATTTTTAAGAAGTCGGGTCGTCTGGCCGACGCCCCCTTCGTTGGTAAAGTTGCATTGCAGCGAACGCTCAGTGATGATCGGTTGGGGGACTTCCACGCCCATGAGCGACCAGGTGCCGGAACTGATATAGCACCAATCCAGCCCGGGACCGCTATTGGCGGGATCTGCCGCGCTGGCTGATCCATCCACCGGCACCGCCAGGACGGCGCTCGCGGTGTCATGTGTGCCAGGGGCGATAACCTGGACATTGCCTAGCCCCGTGGAGTCGCGCACCGCGGGTAATAACGTCCCCAGCACCGTCCCCGGTTGAATCAGCTCGCCTAGCATTTGCGTGGGAATATTGAGCCGCTGCAATAAATCCACGGCCCAACCGCGCGTGCGGGGGTTGAGCATTTGCGTGGTGGTGGCGTTGGTGTATTCGTTGGCCAGTTGTCCGCTCAATAGCCAGTGAAACAGGTCCGGCATCATCAGGAATGTCTGGGCCGCGGCTAAGACCGGGGAGTCGGCCACACGCATCGCCAGCAGTTGATACAGCGTATTAATGGGCATGAATTGCACGCCCGTGGCGGCAAAGATTTCTGCTCGGGGGACGATCGACTCCGCCAGTTCCAGCATGCCCGTGGTTCGGGGGTCGCGGTAATGGACGGGGTTGGACAAAATCTCGCCATTGCGGCCGAGCAGGGCAAAGTCCACGCCCCAGGTATCAACGCCGACCGAGCGGATTTGATCGGTGTAATTGGTGTGCGCGACTTTTAAGCCATTTTGCAGTTGGGTCCAGAGTTGCAAATAATCCCAATACATCCGCCCGGCGGCCAGGGTCGGCCCATTGTCAAAGCGGTACAGTTCGGCCAGTTCCAGCCGTTGGCCGTCAAAGCTGCCCGCGACGTGCCGCCCACTGGAGGCTCCCAAATCGATAGCCAGACAAACCGCGTACGACATAAGAAAAGCTCCGCCAAATTGGGATTTGGACCTTGCCGAGAATCTGGCAGGGTTGATAGAGCTTCAAAATAGCGAATTTAGGCTTTGAAACAAGGATCTGGCAGAATGGCAAAATAATTAGCGTAAGACTAAGTCAATAATAGAGTTAAACGCAAAGTCCATGTTATGCATAGCCTTTTCCCCGCGCGTTACAATCGTTATCCCTGATGTTACAGGTCAAACCTTGCCGATAATCCTATCGTACCGATCATTGTTGACTATGTTTATGAAATAAGTAATATTAGGCATTCCATTCCTGTGTTTGTGGTGCCCTATGATAGCCCCCGCCCTTCCTGGTTTGTTCCAAGTGTTGGAAACTCCCTCGCCCGTCGCCGTTCGTCCCGAATTACCGTCGCTCCCCCCCGCTGATTTTTTGGACGAATTGCGGGGGCAGAGCGAACGCCTGGAATCCGCCACCCCGCTAGAAATCCTGGATTGGGCGGTGCAAACCTACTACCCCAAGCTGACAATGGCGACCGCCTTTGGTCCCGAGGGGTGCGTGATCTTGTGGATGCTGTCCCGGATCAATAAAGACGTGCATGTTTTTAACCTGGACACGGGCTATCAATTTGCCGAAACGCTAAAGCTGCGGGATGAAATCGCCCAAAAGTACGGGATCGAAGTGGAATTGACCCAGCCGGAAACCACCGTCGCCCAGTATGAGGCATTGCATGGCGGACCGATTTATAAGACCAATCCCGATCAGTGCTGTTTCGACAGAAAGATCAGCGTACTAAAGCGCAAGGCCAGCCAGGGTTGGACCGCCTGGATGAGCGGCATCCGCCGGGACCAAAGCCCCGACCGGGCCAAGGCGGCGATCGTGGGTTGGGACAAAAAGTTTGGCCTAGTCAAGATCAGCCCGTTGGCCAACGCGACCAAGAAGGACATTTGGAAGTGGATCACGGAAAATAAGATCCCCTACAATCCGCTACACGACCAGGGTTATACCAGCATCGGCTGCTGGCCCTGCACGCGGTCAGTCATGGATGGCGAGGACGAACGCGCGGGGCGCTGGAGCGGCTTTGCCAAAAAAGAGTGCGGCCTGCATACCGCGGAATGACTCTACATTGAATCACTTTATAAAAAAATCCCGGGACGAACGGCTCGCCTCGGGATTCTTATTGAATGTGATCATTTTCTATAATCAAGCCGCGCTTGCTTAATAAGCCGGATGCATTCCCGGTGGCGTCGGCGTTGGTCCCACACCCCAATGCGCCGCGGTGGCATTTCCTCGCTGGCCTAGCATGCGGACTTGTTGGCGATATTCCGCGGCCATGGCCCGCAAACGATCCGCGTCGGCGTACCGCTGCAGGTCTTCCATCCGTTCGGCCAATTGGTCCAACTGACGATATACAACCGTCAGTTCCGCGGCCTGACCGGGGTGTTCGCCACCGTTGGGATTCGCACTATACACGGGCTGAGTGCTATAGGTGAAGGTGGGAGGCGTGCCAAACACCGGTGCAGCAATATAAGTGGGGGGGAGAGGATCCAGCACCGGTGGGGTGGCATACGGCGCTGCCGCGGGAAATCGTGGCATGGCGGGTTGCGCCATTGTCTGCGGCGGTGCCGGAGGCAAGCAAGGTATTTCGGCAGTGCCCCCACCCATCATCGGCTGCGAATAAACCTGTTCCCCAGGCTGGCCTAATTGACTGGGGGCAAACGGCACAGGCGTGTTGCCATTCCGAAAGGGATCAAACGCCTGTGGTGGTTGAGGACCCCCCACAATCGCTGGGGAAGGTGCCACGGGGGGAGGACAACCATAGAGTGTATCCGGTAGATGCGTTCCACACCCACCACCAGGAACCGCGATCGGCTCCCCTGGCTCACTAGTGCAGTCTTCTTGTTCAAAGTAGACGCCACTAGAAATGCAAGTGCCGCTGGGACAGTTACCTGTTGCGCACTGCGAATTTGTCATGGCAGACTGGCGAGTCGTAAAGCCGCAAATGTCACTTTCTGTAAAAATTTCGGGCTGCGGAGACTGACTCTGCTGCACGCATTGCGCTGACGGGGTACAAGTCGCTTGCTGCGCACATAGGTTCTGCTGAGTACACTGGCCCTGCTGATGGCAATTCCCTTGCTGGGCACACTGACTCTGCTGTGTACAAGTGCCGCTGGCGGGGCATTGGCCGCACGCGACCCCTGGCGGACAAACACATTCCTGGCCAACTTCGCAGGTAACTTGCCGAATATCCGTTCGTCCGCTGCCCGGGCAGTCGTCATCGTGATCAGCAATCACGCCCAACAGTGCCGTCGAATTCGAAGAAGTTTTTTCGACCTGGGACATGCTCCCAGGTAGAATCAATTCCCCAGCCGGATGATCCGGGTGCAACAAAGGTGCCTGGGCGTAGATATCGTGCCGTAGCGCTCGGTGAATGGACTGCACCAGCGCGATATCCGTACCGGATAATTCCGCCGCCATTTCCGGCGGCACGGGCAGCTCTTGCGGGGCGCTGGTGGCCGTGATGGGATCACCGGCAGATGGCAACACGGCATTGGTGCTCAGCGGTGCCGTCGCGACGGGCGAGCTTTCCAAAAGGGGCGCGGGAATGGCGTGATCCAGGGGGATATTGTGATGCTGGGTGATTAGCAAGTCCCGTGGTCCATGCTCCGCAATCCAATTAGTTTCGGTAGACCAGGACCCCGCTTGCGGGTTGGCCGCGCAAGAAGGATCGGCACTGACACCGATAGCCGTTAGCGGGTCCACTTCCCCGATGCAACCCTCACAAGCGGCGATCATCCCGACACATTCCGTCGCGGCAATCGGCGCGGGACAGGGAAGGACCCCCAGTGGGCCAGGTATATCGGTCAACTCTGGCGGTGTGGCGGGACAAGCGGAGCATTCGCCAGCATTTTGGGCGACAAAAGGATTATGAATCACCGCGACTTGAGGGGGACAAGTTGCGGCTGGCGCGCACACAGTTGCCGCGGGACACCCGGGACACGTGGGAGTGGATAAACCAGCGGATGGGGTCCGAGTCACCTGTGCGCTATCAGGTTTCCAGGAAGCCGCCTCGCCCGTGACAAAGGGATTTTGTAAAGCGGGGTGCGTGATGTAGTCATTCCTCGCATGTCGAGAGGCATGGTTGGCAATCTGGGCATGCCGGTTACTTAGGCCGAACAATGACTCGGCCACGGTATCCCCCCAAGTTTGGCCCAGGTTTTCCCATGGGGAGTCATACAATCTTGAAGACCCATCCGCAAAAGATTCTACTATCCGGACAGCCCCAAGTTGTACAAGTCGGCTCATATTTGGGGGATTATGTTTTTCCTTGCCCGGCACCACAAACTTAATACTGATCGGAGTACTGTAAGGCGAAAATGCAAGGTAAGAGGCAAATGGTTTATCTTCCCACTCTTGTGCAGAGTCGCCAGGGACAGAGCTATAAACCACTGGCACGCGAGTCCACACCGGGACACTTTCCGCCAGGCTGATGCCCGGCCAGGTAAGTGCTTCTTCCGCCCGGGCAAATTCAGCCAGCAGCGAAAGCGTCACGCCCAGGATGAGACCCAACCTGCAACAACCGGCGGATATTTTTGCCATGACAGAGCCTCCTGCTCTAAGGCGCGTGGGCGTAAAGAACTTGCGACCGGAACGCGCGCGGAAAACTATTTCAAAAAGAAAACGGGCCAATCATAGCGACACGCGGCGATTGCCCCAACAGGGATTTTTTTGCGAAATCCCATGCTAGCAAATCATTTCGGCCACGAGTGGAGGAGTGGAGTAATGGAGAAGTGGAGCAGTGGAGGAGCAGCCTACCGTCTCCCTGCTTTCCTCCCTCTCCCGATAGCGACGTTCCCTTATGTAAAAAATTCCCATCGGGAGAGGGCCGGGGTGAGGGGACTGGAGAATTAGCTCAATAGAGTTTGGAGTAATAGATATGTGGAGTTTGACGAGCAACCGCCAGTTCCGCCGATATCATCGGCGGCTTTGTGTGGCTGCGCGCGGTAAACGTCGCCCGTCACACTAGTCCCGTCCGGCGGACGGGACCTACTGCCATCGGTGGCTTTGTGCCAATAAAAAAAGCACTCCAGCGGGGGCGCTGGAGTGCTTTACAAATAGACCGTTCAACTGCGTTCGGGAGTAGGGGGAAGAAGATCCGCAGGGGAAACAGGTCTATGATTCGCTGCTATGTTCTCAACTCTCTCGCATATCCAATTTGTCGGCTGGTCAGTCCCAAATGTGTCTCAACAAGAGAAAACCTCTAGTTCCTAACCGCCAACACAAGCAATATTACACAGGTGTATCAAAAAGCCAAGGGCTAACCTAGGCATTTTTGTACAATATCGTGTTAGTCTTTTATTAGCGACGTAAGACTATATTTTTCATGCACTTATGAATCTTTACAGAGACGGAAATTTTACTAAAAAGACCTTGGGGTCTCTTATCATTCCGCTGGAAAAGGATCTAAACTACCCAGTTTAACATAGATTTTTCGCGGCGCGACTTGGTCTGGACGGCCTTTAATTCAATTTCTCTGGGCTGCTTGGTGTTCCGTCAACGCTTGATTTTTCGATACGCGGTGGGAGCTGGCCGTCGGTTAAAAGGGTAAAAAAACCCATGCCAAACGCCCTGCGGGTGGTTTGACTAACGCCCCATCGATAGCTTTTGACCAAGCGTTCGTTCTGCTTTTAAAGGGGCTGACACGTTGACCAATTGCCCCATCGCAAGCTATTTTAGAGGGGACAGATTATTTTTCATTAGGTTTCGATCCTGCGCAATGAGGGTCTCATCCAGGATCACTTTTTTTAGGTATGAATTCCGCCATCGAGCTTTCCGCTGACACTCTTGTAGCACCCGTGGTCGAACCGGCCACTCCCTTGTTGTATCGGGACATGCCCCTTTCTCCGGCGATGCAAAAAGCCTTGGAGTATGCGGGCTATACCTCGCCCACACCGATTCAGGCTGGCCTCATTCCCGTGGCCCTGGCAGGGGGGGATGTCCTGGGCCAGGCCCGTACCGGGACCGGCAAGACCGCCGCCTTTGTGATACCCGTGCTGGAACGGATCAAAGGGGGGCAAAAACACCCTCCCGTGCAAGTGCTAATCCTCGTCCCCACGCGGGAATTGGCGGTACAGGTGAAGGACGAAGTGGAAAAGCTGTCGCATGGGCAACATATCCACTGTGTTCCCTTGTATGGCGGCAAACCGATCAAGGCGCAAATCACCAAGATGCAAAAAGGGTGCGAAGTCGTGGTGGGCACGCCGGGACGGGTGCTGGATCACCTGGGTCGGGGAACGCTGAAGCTGGATCAACTGACCACGGTCGTTCTGGACGAAGCGGATCGGATGTTGGACATTGGCTTTCGGCCCGATATTGAAAAAATCCTTAAACGCTGTCCCACCCAGCGACAAACGCTGCTCCTGAGCGCGACGGTCCCCCCGCCGGTCGAAAAACTGGCCAAGCGGTACATGATCGATCCGCAGGTGATGAATTTCTCGCCCAAGGATATTTCGCACGACACGATCGAGCAGTTTTACTTTACGGTGGACGCCGACCGCAAATTCGACCTGTTGTGCCGGCTGCTATTCCGGGAAAAGCCCCGCCAGGCGATCATTTTTTGCCGGACCAAGCGCGGCACGGACAAGGTATACACCAAGCTGGCCAAAAAATTGAAACACCAAGTCGGCTGCATTCATGGCGATCTGGGCCAGGGAGCCCGCGACCGCGTGATGGCCGGTTTTCGCGCGGGGACGGTGTTGGCCCTGGTGGCGACGGATGTCGTGGGACGGGGCATCGACGTGTCGGGGATTTCGCACATTATTAACTACGACGTCCCCGAATTTTGCGATGATTACGTTCATCGTGTGGGCCGGACGGGACGCATGGGACGGGAAGGGGTGGCCTACACATTTGTCACTCCGGAAGAAGGCCCCCAACTCACGCGGATCGAAGTGCGCATCAATAAGCAGTTGATCAGGGACGAGATCGAGGGCTTTGCCGCCGTCAGCCGCCCCCATGCCAGCCCGGTGCGTGGTAAAATTGTGGGGGATGGCTTTCCGTCTGGCGAGCCAGAGGAATCAAAAATTTCGGGCCCCGCCAATCAGGTGCGTAAAAAATACCGCCGCGCGCTTTAAAATCAGGCCCAGGCCGCCGGATCATTCTTTCCCCCGGGCGGATTTTTGTTACATTGGTCGGTGACCGCTTTTTTTGGCCACTCCTTGGCCAGAAGCTGTTTGTTACCGGCCATTTATTCTTTCCTGGCGATCCATGTCCCTACTTGCCGCAGCCGCCAACTGGCAGGGAGTTTTTCCCGCCGCCGTCACCCATTTTCATGATGACTTTGGCCTTAATTTGCCCGCCACGCTGGGACACGTCGAGGTCATGCTAAAATCCGGCGTGCATGGACTGATCATGCTAGGATCGGTGGGAGAAAACACGGCCCTGGAAGCGGAAGAAAAACGGGAAGTCCTGCGGGCGGTGGTGGAACACGTGGCCGGGCGGGTGCCGGTGCTTTCCGGTGTGGCGGAGACCACGACCCGGGCGGCCTGCCGGTTTGCCGCGGACGCCAGTGCGATCGGCGTGGATGGGCTAATGGTGCTTCCCGCGATGATCTACAAGGCCGACGCGCGGGAGGCGGTCACGCACTTTCGCGCGGTGGCGGGGGCCAGCGATCTGCCGATCATGATTTATAATAATCCCGTGGCGTACCATGTGGACCTTTGGCCGGAGTTGCTGCTGGAACTGGCGGACGAACCCAAGTTTGTCGCGGTCAAGGAATCCTCCGATAATGTGCGGCGGATCACCGACATCCGCAATGTCTGCAATGACCGTTATATCCTTTTTTGCGGCGTGGATGATCTGATACTGGAAAGCCTGCTACTAGGGGCCAAGGGCTGGGTGAGCGGGCTGGTCAACGCTTTTCCCGTGGAAAACCGCCGCCTGTGGGATCTCGCGCAGGCGGGCCAGTGGGAGGCGGCGCTCCAACTGTACCGCTGGTACACGCCGTTACTGCACCTAGATACTCATGTCAAGCTGGTGCAATATATCAAGCTGGCCGTGCAAGTTTGTGGCTATGGCAATGAACTGACCCGTCCGCCGCGGTTGCCCCTGGTCGGCGAGGAACGGGATCGCATCTTGCGCATCATTCGCCGGGGATTGGATACGCGGCCAGTTATGTCATGATCCGCCATGAACTGACGCACGTTCCATACGGACAAAACCCCGGTTATTCCACGTGATTTGGCCTCAAAGCGTGGATTTGCGGGGTGCCACGCAACTGGGTTGCCACGCGCGAACCGCTCTTGGTCGGTTTCTACTGTCAGCTTGGCTGGATTAGCGTGGTTAAGAGCAAATTAGTGTTCAAGAGATTTTTAGAATGCTAATTCTTCGATAGTCCATGCCAATTCAGTTAGGGAACATACAGGCGCCCCGTTCCTCTGAGTGATTTTATTTCTAACAGAAACTCTAGCAACTGGACTGCTGCGCGTTCCGCATAATCGCGGTCGCGCAAAACTCGGTCGGGATGGGAAATGGTAATGACGGGGTAGCTGCTCGACGTTCCGTACTCACGAATGGTAGATTCCAACGAATGGGGACCATCGGCATTTCGATTGCCGGTTATTAAGATAGTATCTTGCGACTGGCAAGTATGCCATATTTCTGGAATCTTGCGCGCTTGGAGAAAGACCTAAACTAGCAAATGTCTCCAGCGATTCAAAACAAGCACCGGCGACATCTCGCCAAACAGGTGTCGACCAAATATGGATCAACACTTGTAGTTGGCCTTCCACGTCATGATCCGCCATGATCTTTGGCATCGTTATATGTATTGCGTATTTTTGCGCGGATTTCCTCCAACCGAATCGCGGCCGCCTGGCGCACCTTCTCGATCCGGGCGAGGTCCGCCGGTTGATAGGCGTAATTTTCTTGACGTGCCAAAATTTGTTGGTACTCGGCTAAAACCGATTCACGATGCAGTTCGATATATTCAAAAGCGGCTTGTATCTTTTTAGAACTAATACGAAATAAAGCGGCGACTTGCAGCGGCGTCCAACCCTGCTGCTGATAATCCAAAATATCATACACGGTAATGCGGGTTCCAGAGATTTCCGGACCGCGTCCACGGTTGATAATGGGGGAATTGTTGGTTTCTGGCGACATGTCCGCTTTTTGCATCCGCTGGTGACGGAATTAGGATCATTTTTGGTTCTTATCAATGTTTTAGTTGCATTAATTATACCCCTAATTTAGCGAAAGTGCCAAGGTACCCGACAACTCTGCCTATTGGTATAAAGATTTCCCTCGTTTGTCACACTTTCTCCAACACATAATGTCCCACCTGCCACTCGGTGCCATCGGCATAGCCGAATAACTCGGCACAGGCCAGGATAAACATCCGCCAGCGTTGCAGCACGCGCGGGGCGGCCCCCGGACCATACGTTGCCGCCAACAAGGGGACAATCTCGGCCCGCCGCTCATCCAGGTTTTTTAGCCATGCCAAGAGCGTCCGGCAATAATGCTTACCATCCACCAACCATTGCCGGCGCAACTTGAGATGGCGATCAAAGTGGCTTAGCCAATCCGCGCTGGGCATGATTCCCCCGCGAAAAAAATGCCGCGTCATCCAGTTTTGGCCACTAGCCGCGGGACCGGTTTCTTCAAACAAATACGCCGCGTCCCGATGGCAAAAGTGATGCACAAACAACAGCCCCTCCGGTTGCAACCACTCGGCGATTCGTTTTAAAAGCAATTCATGATTCCGTAAATGCTCAAACATCTCCACACTGACCACCCGGTCAAACTGGCCCGTCGGCACAAAGTCATTTATATCCGCCGTGATGATCGATAGATTTTTTAGTCCCCGCGCTTGGGCCCGCGCCATGATGAACGCGCGTTGGCCGTGGGAATTGGAAACTCCGGTGATCGCGGCATGGGGATAATGCTCCGCCAGCCAGAGAGACAACGACCCCCAGCCGCAGCCCAATTCCAAAATCCGCTGACCATCGGCGATTTCCCCCCGCGCACAGGTTAGCCGCAGCATCTCTTCCTCCGCCGCGGCCAAGTCCGACACGCCGGGGGGATACAGGCAACCACTGTATTTCAGCCGGGGGCCTAGAATCAATTCAAAAAAACGGGCGGGAACCTCGTAGTGCTGCTCATTGGCGGCGGCGGTTTGGACGGCGATCGGTCCGGCGCACAGCTCCGCGGCCAATTGCCGGTTTTGCGCCGCGCGGCCCCCCCCATTTTTAGGGACAGAGTCGCGCAAACGCTGCGCTAACAATCGCCTCATCCCCCAGCGCAGCACGGCATCCGGCAGCCAGCCCCGCTCGGCCAGTTCCACGGTGAATGACATTGACAAATGATCCAAAGATAGGTCGCATGACGGGCCAACGCCGCGGCCGCAAACTTTGCCCCGGCGATTCCCCTGGGGAAAAAATGCCGCTTATGCTAAAGTGTATTATGGGCGTCAATCGAATTGTGACAATCCTGTCACTAGTACTTAGAACTTAAACCTTTCACATTCGCCACAAGTAGCGGAATTCGCAAGAATTCCGTTTTACGAACAATTCCAGAACTCGGGCGAGTTCCGCTACGTCAAATCACTCGCGTTCCGCGCGATGCACCCCACTCAACTTTGCCATTTACTTCCGGGAGAATCGCCATGCTGCATGCCGTGATCATGGCCGGAGGGTCGGGAACCCGCTTTTGGCCCGCCAGCCGCAACCTGCGGCCCAAGCAACTGCTAAAACTGGCCGGGGACCGGACCCTGTTAGCCGCCACGATTGATCGCTTGGGCAAAATCATACCGTCCGAACGGGTCTGGATTGCCACGGGGCACGCCCTGGCGGATACGATCCGCCAGGAATTGCCCGGCTGGGCCTCCCCGCCGCGGTCCGGACAAATGTTGGTCGAACCGTGCAAAAGGGACACGGCGGCGTGCATTGGCCTGGCGGCGATAACGCTCTTGCGCCGCGATCCGGAAGCGATCATGGCCGTCATGCCCTCCGACCATGTGATTCACAGTGATGAACTGTTTCAACAGGCGATCATGGCCGCGGCGGAAATCGTCCGCCAACGCCCTGAACGGTTTGTAACCTTTGGCATCAAGCCGACGTACCCCGCGGAGTGCTTTGGCTATATCGAACGGGGGGCCATCGTCCCCAACAGCGATCTGCCCGCCGCCGCGCCCGGCGGCCTTGCCGCCAATCTGGTCGTGAGCCGCGTCGCCCACTTTCGCGAAAAGCCCGCCGCCAGCGTGGCGCGGGAGTACCTGGAATCGGGCAAATTTTTGTGGAACTCCGGGATTTTTGTCTGGAGCGCGGCGACCATTTTGGCCGCGCTGCACCGCTATCAACCAGAACTGGCGCGGCAACTGATGACCATCCAGGCGGCCCTGGGCCGGCCGGACTTTGCCACCGTGCTGGAGCGGGAATTTAGCGCGATGCGGGGAATTTCCATCGATTACGCCGTCATGGAACACGCCCGCGATGTGCTGGTGATCGAGGCTCCTTTTCAATGGGACGACGTGGGGAGTTGGCAGGCCATCGCCCGACTGGAAGGGGCCGATGCCGCCGGCAATACCATTCGTGCCAAACACCTGGGCATCAACACCACCGGCACGATTGTCCGCAGCGACGATGAACATTTGATCGTGACGCTGGGCCTGCAAGATTGCGTGGTGGTCCGCACGGCGGACGCGACGCTGGTCGCCCGCAAACAAGACGAGGAAGGCATCCGCCAAGTGGTTAAGGAGCTTGAGGAGCGCGGCTGGCGGGAATATTTGTAGGTCCCGTCCGCCGGACGGGACTGGTAGGCAGGGAGGTGGGAGATGAGAGCAAAGTCGTCAGCACGGTGGCTGGCGTTCGAGCCTTAGCGAGCCCCCAGCATGGCAAGTGTAGAATTCAGAATGATGAATGCAGAATGACCGGAATCAATTCATAATTTTTAATTCTTCATTCTTAATTAATACGCGGGTGGCTGGTGGTCGAGCCACGGCGAGGACCCCGTGGAGAGAAGTGAGAAGTAGGAATAATGAATCTAGCAAGTCCCCCTTTCTAACTAAAAAACGCAATCCAGACCAGTACCACGACAAGCTCCACGCCCAATAAGATCGCGATGATTACCACCGTCACGAGGTGGCGCTGGAGCGCATGAATTCCGTAACAGGCGCAATAGCAGGCCAGGGGGAGAAGGGCGATCAGATTTGCGGCGAGGATAAACCAATCAAAAATGGTTGCAGACCGTTTGAACATGATCGAGGTGGTCACGTAATGCCAAAACGCAGACCCCACCCAAAATACCAGTACCGGGCTGATCAGCGGCAAGAGTGATTTTTTACCATCCGCCGCCACTCGCGGGGGTGTATCAACCGTTTGCGGGGACTGGTAGGGATTTTCCATCGGGGGGCTGTTGATTATTAGATTTTATGCCGTTGCCCGATCGCAATAAAGATTTCGCTCCTACGGAGCGGGAAAGTTTGCCTCCGTCTCCTACAACCCACGTCCCGCACCCCGCGTCCCTCTATTCCGCCGATACCATCGGCGGCTTTGTTGACGTCGCCCGCGCTCTCGTCGCATCAGTCCCGTCCGGCGGCCGGGACCTACTACCCTCTCACCCCTTCCGTCCCACAAACACATAATACGGCACGCGGGCGAAGGGGACATACGGAACCTTGGCGCGGCCTTCCTCTAGCAGTTCCAGCGTGAAATGCCGCTGCAAATAGGGCAGATGGTCCGGGTTGGGAAACACATTATCCCGGTTGAACCAAAACGGCCAAAAGCTGCGGGTCAGCCAGCCATGCCGGGCACGCCCCTGGTCGGGATGCTTGCGCGAGACGTAAAAGTCGACCACGCCCAGCATGCCGCCGGGTTTGAGCAGCGCGGTGGCCCGCTCGAGCGCGGCGAACCAGTCGGGAATCATCGTCAACGAGTAGGAAAACGTGATCACGTCATAAGGTTCGGCCTGGAAAGTGGTTGCGTCATATTCGGTGGTGTGGACGTTGGTCCAACCCCGGTCGGCGATCCGCCGCTGGGCGATCTCCAGCAGCGGCCCACACAGGTCGACAATATCGACATGGCCCAGGTCACGAATCCGCTCGCCCAGGAATTCGAGATTGGCCCCGGTGCCGCCACCCATTTCCAGCCAGCGTCCCCCAGCGGGGGCGGGGAGGGCGCGGTAGAGGGTTTCGCGACCGGGGAGCAGTCGGCGGCGGAAGTCGTCGTAACCTTCCGCCTGTTTGCCGTAAAAGCTTTTCAGCCGTTCGGCGTGGGTCTGTCCCCGAATCGGGGAGAGCGATAAATGATAGAGCGTTTTTAAATCTTGCGTGAGTGACATAACGGAGGGCGCCGGCCAAAAGGTCTTCCAGGCTGGGAAGGCGGGTTTTTGCGCCGGATACTGCAAGCGCGGTGGTGCAAGTCAACAGCATAAGCGACGCCACCCCGGGGGTGACGCTCCCTGGGGTGATGGAACAAATTATAGCAGCAATCGCCGCCAGTCGGCAGTTCGTGGCCGCGGAGGGCCGCCGGTGAGGGTTAATAGCCGCATACGTCCGTTCCGGGTGATGGCATCCGTACCAAGTTTCGCGCGACCGCCGCGCGAAATGAAATGTTAGTGGGTAGTGGGGAGTGGATAGTGGGTGGTAAGTATTGGTGGGGAGTCTTAGGAATGATGCAAATTACCCTGCCCCTTCGATACCCACGGGGAGCTAGCCGAGGCTTGCCCCCAATTCCAAGGCAGAAGTATGAATGCAGAAGGTAAAATTGAATTGCAGCAATTCCGAATTCCTCATTCCTACTTCTCACTTCACCCAGGGTCCTCGCCAAGGCTCGACCCCTGCCACCCGCGTCTCTCGTCTCTCGTCTCTCGTCTCCCTCACTCACACCGCCAGTTCGGCGATGTTAAAGCAGCCATAGGTGTGGACGCGATCTTGGCGGTGAAGTTCCTCGGCCAGCGGTTTATTGTAGGTGAGGAGCTCGCCCACTTTGACATTTCGCCCGTGGACTTGGACGATTTGTTCATCGACAAAGGGGGTTTCCAGCCCGCCGCTGCGCCACAAAATCCGCGCGCCGGGGGCGGCCCGCTCGACAATGGCCTGCCATTCGCTGCGCAATAGGTCCGTGCGGTGCGTGCTCAGCCAGTCCATGTGGTCCAGCAAGATCAGTCGCGTGAGGGGTTCGGGATGTTGCAGCAAAAATTCTTCGACCGTGCCGGTGTAGGGGCGGACGCGATCGACCAGTCCCCCCTGTAATTTGGCAAAATTTTCGGGTTTGAGGTATTCGGGGCAACAGTCCGGTGTATAAGAGCCGGTCAGGTAGACCCGCCAAAAATAATTATCCGCGATGGGGAGTTCGGCAAAGACCGCCTCGACGCAGGATTGCATAAAGCCCGCGATCCCCCCAAAGTGCTTTTCGACTTGTTTGACTTGCGGCGGGGGAACGCCCAGCATGCTGAGGGTTGAGTTGCGGCCTAACGCCCAGCGAAGGGGCTTGCTCCAAAAGACGGGTTTGATTTGGCGTTCATAAATGTCGCGCTGTTCGGCGACGGATCCGGCGGCGAGCAAGTCCTGCACGGGTCCGCGCAAGCGAACCAACCGGTCGATGTAAAAATTCATGCCCCGGGCAAAGGCTCCCGCGGTGCCGTGAAAATAGAACGAGGGCCGAAATCCGCGTCCGGAAAAAAAGTAATGAAAGCGGTCCCAATACTTTTGCGACACTGGCGACAGGTGCCGGCGCAATTGTTGTTCGTAAACTTGGCGGGGGTTGGCGACTTTTCCCTGGCCGAACATCCGAAAAAAGGTTTCATAATCGAGCGCGCGGATGCCGGCCAGCTTGAGTTCGAGCAGGGCGTTCTGGCGGGGGTTCATGTCAATGGTGTACACGGCCCGGGGACTTTGCAGCACATAGTCCAGGGCGTTGCAACCGGCGGAGGTGATCACAGCCACGGTGTCGGCGGGACCCAACTGGAGGGCCACGCGATCGAGCCGGGGATCTTCCCAGCAGGCGTTGTAAACCAGATTACTACCATGGACCCAATGAAAACAACGCTGTTGAAAGCTTTCCCACAATCGCATTCCGGATTCCTTTGCTGGTCAAACTCGGTTGGGAGTTTCCGCCGCGAGACAGATTCGCAGCGGGGGGGATGTTCGCCGCAGGAGCGGGAATTCCTTGGAATTTCGGGCATGGCAACCTCCCTGTTGGTCTTGGTTCCACCGTACCTGCCGACTACCGCGTGCTGGCTCCGCCAGGCGATCCCCTGTCCCCAATCCACTCTAGCAGAATAGCCCTCGGCTGGCCGCTTCGTCAACCTAAGCATCCAATTTATTACAAATTACGAATTACTAGTTACAAATTTCAGATTTGATAATTTTAAATTTGAGATTGCGTCTCCTCCGCACCTCTGCCCCAGCTCCCTATCTCCCTGACATTTGTCCACTAACTCCCGTCTCCCGTCATTTCGCGCTCCGCTGCGCGTCGCGGCTAAACTTCCCGTCTCCCGCCTCCCGTCTCCCGCCACCCATCGGCGGCATTGTACAGCTTTACACGCCCGCCAAAGCCCAACCGGTCGGGTCTAACTCTTTCCGCGTCGCGCTCTCGATCGCTGGCACGTAGTCCCGTGATTCGATCCGCCCCTCGGGCTGTCCCGTCCAAGAGTAACATGCCGCCCGACCTTGACGCACGCCTATGTATCCCGTCGGCCGCTCGGTCCAGCAACCGCTATTCAAATAATGCACGCCCTCCAGGTGCACATCCTCCGGCATGTGCGTATGGCCCAGGATGATCCCGTCAAATCCGCGCTCGCGGGCAACAGCGGCGGCCCGCTCGCGCAAATTCTTGACAGCGCGGACGAATGTCTTGCATTTGCGCTTCAGCACCTTGGCCAATCGATGCGAGGGATCAATCCGCTGCGATCCCAAATAAATGGCGTCCGCAATGCCAATCAACCAGCCGGGTAGTTGCATCGCCCCGTCCCAGCGATCACCATGACAAACCAGATACCGCCGCGATCCAACTTGAATTGTTATTTCCTCCCGAACTGGCAGGCCCAATAGTCCGCCATACCAGTGGGGCTCGGGGTCGTGGTTTCCCTTGAGCAAAATCAATTGCGAGTGCGCCGCGATTCCCCGCAAGGCGTCCAACACCGCCACATCGGCGCAGCGCAGACCACGCAGCCGCGGGTCTTCAAATAAATCGCCGTTCACGATCCACTGCTCGGCGTGGATGCTACCTAAAAAATGGAGGATGTCAGTCGTCCGTGAATTTCTGGCACCCAAATGCAGGTCGCTGATCACGACCGTGTCAAAATGTCGCATGGGCAAATCGCTCTTTGCGAAAATTGTGGTCTCTGGCGAAATGTTGTGGCCCTTGAAATAAGCCATACCGGTGGGGGAAGAGAGGCGCGGCGACTACCCGCAATCCCAGAGGGGCAGCCTGGTTGCGAGCCAACGTCTTCCCTGACGCAGTCGACAAACCCTGACATACCAAACAAAACAGACGAACCCAGCAAAACCGACCTGTCCTAACAAATCCAACTGGCCTGATCGTGCCAATGCATCCTCAAAAATGGCACTGTTTCAGGACAACCTTGTATCACTATTATCGTCCGCAAGAATTCAGCCAGGATGTGGAGCAGATGAGTTTTATGTGAATGTGGAAAATTTGTTGGTGAATTCCCCGTTTCTGGTGGCACTTTTATCAAATTGCCCGAATTTTTGCATGATCAAATAGCAGCCAGCGGGAGATAAATTTCATGCTAGCAGGCCCTTAGCGTGTAACATCCAGGCCATCCCACCCGTGCCAGGAGAGGTGTTGCGGGGAGTTTTGCGACAGGCTACCTACGGGTATTTAAATTATGTTACGATAAGGCGAGTCAAGGATTTCCCAATAGGGGGGTTTGACCATTAGTTATGACTGCTCTTAGCCAAGTTCGGGGTGTTCCACGCTAGTGTGTGGATAAATAAGGCAATTGGCATGCGTGCGTCGTCATGGATTTGGATAATCGTCTGGGTGGGGCTGGCGATCATGCTGCGCCTGGCGGCTCCTCCCTGGGACGAGGTCGTCCATGATGACAACCTGAGCTATCTTCCCCAAGAAATGACCAGCCCCCGGGCCCAGGCCCTGCTGGCGCGGGCTTTTCCCGAACAAAATGCCCGCAGTCAGTTGGTATTGGTCGTGGCGCGCGAGGGGGACCCGCTTGACCCGTCATCCTCGAGCGCGACGCTAACCGCCAGCGACTTTGAATTTGCCGCCCAGGTGGCGGAGGCCTGGCAAGAGAACGCCGCGGAACTGCGGCTTTCGCATGTATGGACGCACCACACCGAAGTGGTGGGGAATCAACTAAAGGCGGCGGACGAAGAGGGAAATTTGCGGGCGATCCTGGTCATGGCCCAAGTGCGGCAGGATTTTATGGAGGTGGATAATCTGCGTTTGGTGGAGTTGGCTCGACAATTCGTGGCGCAGGCGGGCCAGGATGTCGCGCAGCAGTCGGATTTTATGCCGGGAGTGGCCTGGGGGTTGACGGGATCGACCGTGTTGGGGGCGGATCTGCTGTCCGCCGCCCGTGAAAGCTTGCAAGCGACCGAGTGGATCACCATCGCATTGGTGTTGGGATTTTTGCTATTGGTGTATCGCGCCCCGTTGTTGGCGTTGGTGCCGCTGGCGGCCATTGGCGTTGCCTGGTGGTGCGGGATCCATTTATTAACCTGGAGTACGCAATGGCACAACCTGTGGAGTCATCTTGGCTTGCGCTGGGAGCTGTTTACCACGGTCCGCATCTTCATCACGGTGCTGGTGTTTGGTTCGGGAACGGATTACTGCCTATTTTTGATCGCCCGCTATAAAGAAGAACTCCATTATGGCGTTGCATCTAGCCCTCCTGGCCTGCGGCATGCCGCCGCGCTGGACTCCGCCGTGGCGGGGGTGCATTCGGCACTATTGGGGAGCGCGTTAACGACGGTTGTCGGGGTGGGGATTTTGGCGTTTGCCGATTTTGGCAAATTTCAAATCGCCGGGGTGGCCATCGCCGGTTGCTTATTAATTACCTATTTAGTCTCGATCACGCTAGCCCCGGCACTGCTGCTGATCTGTGGAAATGGACTGTTTTGGAATGCGGGCTGGGGTTCCGCCCCCCCGAGCGAGCGGAACAAATTTTTACAGGGGAACCACCTCATCGCCCCGCCCGCGTTATCCCTGGCGGGGTTGACGGCGTCGGATCGCTTTTGGCGCAGTTTCAGCGACCGCGTTTTGGCCTATCCGGGGCTGGGCTGGTTGGGAACGCTGGCATTATTTGCCTTGCCGGTCTGGTGGGGTTGGCAGGTGCCCGTGCGTTACGATCAAATGCGCGATCTCGGTTCAGAGCGACCCGGAGTACAAGGATTTGAACTACTGAGCCGTCACTTTCCGGCGGGCATGACCGGACCGGTCACCTTGATCGTGGAAAGTTCCAAAAAAAGCCTGGCTGGCGAGGAGGGCAAAGAATGGATCCGCGAACTTAGCCACAAGCTGCGCAACCTGCCTAGTGTCGCGGTGGTGCGCAGTTTAACTCAACCCCTAGGGGCTACACCCCGCGTGGCGGATCTTTTGCGGCCGGGACGCGCCAGTTTGTTACTAGCGGAAAAAACGCAAGCCGCGCGGGATTACTACCTCAGTGCCACGGGGCCCTTGGCGGGCCAGGCCACCCGCTTTGAACTGCAATTAATCGAAGACCCATTCTCTCCCGGAGCAGTCGCGGCTTTGCAAGAAATAGAAGCCGTCTTGGCGGAAATACAAAGTTCCCCCGCCGCGTGGCCAGAATTGACTTATCATCTGGGGGGGATTACCGCCGCCACCCGCGACTTGGCCGCGGTAACCAACAGCGATCAAAATCGGATTATGATCCTGGCGTGGTTGGGCGTGCTGGGCGTAACGCTTGTCTTGCTGCGCCAACCGCTGTTATGCTTTTATCTGATGGTGACGGTGCTGGTCAGTTACTTTGCCACCCTGGGCATCACGGCGCAGGTATTTACCTGGTGGTGGGGGGCGGGCACCAGCGGCATCGACTGGAAAGTGCCGCTGTTTTTATATGTGATTCTGATCGCGGTGGGTCAGGACTATAATATTTATTTGGTTACCCGTGTACTGGAAGAGCAAGAACGCCACCCCCCCGCGCTAGCCCTGCGCCGGGGATTGGCCCGCACGGGGGGAATCATCACCAGTTGCGGGCTGATCATGGCTGCGTCGTTTGTCGCGATGATTGCCGGGGAACTGCGCTCGATCGTCGAATTGGGCTTTGCGCTGACCTTAGGCGTGTTATTGGATACGCTGGTTGTGCGGACGATTCTGGTCCCCAGCGGTTGGGAATTGTATTTGCGAGCGAGGGCAAACGCGCCCCCCGTCGCGGTGGAATCGCTGGACTTTTCACCTGTCGATCCCGTTCCCGTCAAATAACCGGGTTTTCCGCAATTTTTTCCATAACCGCATGCCCCATAATCTGCTGACGCTGGTCTTTGATGGCTTGCAACCCGCGTTTTTAGGCCCCTATGGCAACACGTGGGTGGCGACACCCGCCTGGAACCGCTTGGCGGCGGAGTCATTGCTGCTTGAACGCTTACACCTGGACCGCGCGGCCCAATCCGCCGATCCCGCCATTAGTCAGATTGCCGCGGACTTTACCACCGCCGCCTGGGCCGGTTTTCCCGCCTGGCTAATGAATTTACCCGACGATTTGGAAAGCCTCTACACTCACTGCCCGCCCGTGTCTGGGCCAGCTTTCCAGCCACGGCCATCATTGTCGTCGAATAGCGCGCTCTTATGGCAAAAATTACGCGCGGCCGGTTATCATACGTTGCTTATCACGGATGAACCGGCGGTTTTACAATTGCCCGCGGCTAGCGAATTTGTCGAGCAACTCTGGCTGGAACTCCCCTTGCCGGCGACCGCCGCCAGCGATTGGACCGGCACCCAACTCGCCCAGATTTTTGCCACCCTGACCGAAGCTCTGGCCGCCGCTCCTCAACCCTGGGCTGTCTGGCTGCATACCGGCAGTTTGCTGCGCACCTGGGATGCTCCGTATGAGATGCGGGGGGCACTGGCGGATGAGGATGATCCCGATCCGCCGCGCGATCTGCTGCCGCCACGGGGCTTCACGCTGGATCCCGATCCTGATTTACTCCTCGGTTGCAGACAATCATACGCGGCGCAAATTCAGGTGCTTGATGAATGCCTGGCGGCGTTTAGCGACAACGCGGCGCAACTTTCCGCAACCGCCGCCGCGTGGTGGCTTTTATTGTCCAGCGGCGGCTATCCCCTGGCCGAACATGGCGTCTGGGGGCGGACGCCACCCCTTCCCCATCGCGAACTCACTTCCTGTGTGGGCATGCTGCGCCCTCCCCGGGGATTTACCGGATTCATGCCAGAATGGGGGAGCGGAGCGGGAGAGCGGTTGGTTGGTTTGACCCAACCGTGCGATATCCGGCCCACGCTAGAACAGATGCTGGCTGCGCCACTTCCTGCATCCGATCTAAAAGGGGAGACGGTCTGGCCAGCCGCCGTTTGCGGTCAATCGTGGTTGGATGGCGTGGCCGAGGTGACCCGCCCGTTGCGCGATCGGCAGTACCTGCTTGCGCAAATTGGCCAAGCCGCGATGGAGGATAACTCTCCCCAGGAAAAAGGGGGGAGGGAAACGCTGGGTGTCTCCACGGAGCATTGGCGTTACTGGAGGTCGCTGCCCACCGGGCAACAAGCCGAGTTGACAACTTCCCGGCTGTATGTCCATCCCGATGACGATGCTGAAGTCAATAACGTGGTTGACCGCTGCCCCGCCGAGGTTGCCGCTTGTGACGAACTCTGCACCCAATGGCAAGAGCGGCGGACCACAGCCGCCTGGCAATTACCCCTGGCCGAACTCCCCCCCGTACTGCATGATCGGGTGCAATAACCCCTCGCCGACTGTTTGATCCCGCCGCATCTTAGGTACGGCACCTTTTTGCTAGCTAGCGGGATGGCGGTAATCGACCTTGACACATTCGGCGGGTTGCGGGACGATTTTGCGTCCCGCGAAATCTCTCTGCTTGCCGGTTGCGCGGCTTAGCCGGATTTGTGGCGGCGAACCACTCGCCAAATTATTGCGGACACGGCACGCCGTGTTTGCTAGTCAAGGATGACCCATGGCCCGTTCCAACAATACCCTCGACACCATCACCTATCTGGCGGGGACGACATTGCCGCCACCGGCGCGCATCGTCTTGGGAAACTCCACGCTTTTTCGCTTAACAATAATCGTCCTCATCGTGGGCCTGACCCTGGGCATCATTTCGCTTTCGTGGGAGAACGGCACTCCTAGTTTGCGTTTGGACCGGGTCAAGCTGAATCAATATAAGGATAAGACCCTGCAAGAGATAAAAAATCTGCGGGAAGGAAAACCGCTAGGGACCGCCGGACCCCAAGTGGCCGCCACGAATACGAATCAACCTAGCGGTCCTAACGCTAGCCAACAGGGGAATCCTGCCGTGTCGTTAGGCGGCTGGACAAATTCCCCAGGATCCGCCATAGCCCCGCAGACATCTTTACCTCCCCGGCAAAATTGGAACCAGCCCCCCGCGGGGTATACCGGCGGGGGCTACGCCGCCTCCAATACCACGGGGTATCACTCTGCGCCTGGCTATCAAGCTCAACCCCCCGCCAATCCCAACGCCGGTTACCAAGCCCCGGGGGGATTTACCACACCGCAACAGGCAGCTTCCTCTTGGGCGAATACGCCACCGGGGAATTACCCACCCGCATATCCCGCCGCCACCCCGCCTGCCCAGGGTTATCCCAACTGGAGTAACCCCGCCGCCAGCACACAGCAACCCCAACCCGGCAATCCACCCTACCAACCTGCGCAAAATCCCGCGTATTACGGGGCATATCCGGCGACAAACCCGCCTCCTGGTTATGCGCCAGCCCCCCCGCCGACAAATGGCTATGGCCAGCCGTATCCGGGGACCTATCCTGCGCCGGTTCAGCCAGCTCCCAATTACCCTCCCCCTAGCGCGCCTGCGCAATCCTATCCTCAACCGATCACGAACGCCGGCGTGGCAAATCCCATGGGCTACAGTGGACAAGCTTCCCCCTTGCAGCCGCTCCCTAACAATTCCGGTTATGCCGCCAGCCCAGGATATCCGCCCAGTTCTGGTTATCCCGCTGGCGCGGGGACAACTCCTTATGGCAGCTCCCCTAGTGCCACGGTTGGACAAACGGCGGTACCGGGAAACTATCGCTAAAAATTCTTCCCTCGTGGGGAAAATCTTTGCCTATTGCTGGCCACCGCTGTAACCGCGGCATATAACAAGGGGAGTTTCGGGACGGGCCTCTTCTGCCAGGATCAGGTGTTTCGCCTGGCAAGGCATCGCGGCGGCCGTTATCTACCACGTGTCGATCACTGTATTTTTCTTTGGGGAGGATGCGAAAATGAATTTTCATAAAACAACCCTGATTGTGGCGGGTATTGCCCTGGTAATGGTGTGCCTCATGACCAATCGCGGGGAAGGCCAGAATCCGGCCCCCGTCGGCGTGGCCAACTATCCCGAGTTTCGCGTGGTTTCTTCCGACGGGACTAATCTGATTGTTACCAACACCCGCAACGCCACGTTGTATTTTTACTCAATTGACCCGGACGGCAGGATCGGCGATGCCCTTAAATTGCGGGGCAAGGTGGACCTGAGCAAGGTGGGAGAGGCGGAACTCAAGCCCGAAGTCTTTTTTAAGGCCACCGGGGCGCAATAATTGCCCCATTACCACCTTGGCAATCAAAGATAATCTCCACCCTAAAAGGCGGATTTAAATTTCTTTTGTCCCCTCTCCGCTGGCATAATCGCTAAGATAGGTAAAGTGACGCGATTACACACATTGCGTCGGCCATTCTGGATAATCTTCTCTGTCACACCTTACTGGAAAGGGTGTCACCATGCTTTACATAAAATACAATCGCTGGCCATGCTTTACCGTCACTGTCGCCGCTAGCTTATTTCTGTGCCTGCCTTTGGCCGCACAGGCCCAATTTCCCGGATATAGCAGTCAAATCCAGCGTTATCAGCGCATGCCCAATGGCGTCCCCTATAATGGCTTTACAGGTAAAACGCAAACCACGCTGTCACGGGTGAATCCTTATACCGGTGGTCAGCAGGTGTACCACGCCCCGGCTGCCGTTAATCCTGGGTTTGTACAATATCCCCAAGCCGGACAATACCAGGTCCAGCAACTCCCTGGTTACCAGCAGGGCTATTATCCCCCTAACCTGGGTAATTATCCCCTCGGTCAAAGTCCCTACCGGCCGGACCGCGTGCGACCTGGAATTCCGCCGCAACCCTATACCAGCTATCGTCCGGTGGGTCCCGTTTATGGCGATCAAAGCTACAACCCGCTGACAGGAGAACAAGTTGCGACTACGGTTACCCGCAATCCTTACACGGGTGAAGTTCAAACCTCGGCCAAGGTGGTCAATCCCCTGACGGGAGAGGAATCGACGTACCTCAAATCGTATAACCCCCTGACAGGCCAGGTAAACGGCAGCAGCACCACTTATAACCCCCTGACAGGGCAATATCAACAAAGCTATGGCGGGGTAAATCCTTACACGGGCAGGCCTTATGGCTCAACCGCCGGTTACCAAATCAATCCCTATACGGGCCAGCCGATGGCAATCCCCGGAGCCACGCAAAACTGGCGTTAACCTGTCTGCTTGTTCCACTTTCCACGTAACAACAACATAAACAACGCGGAACTGCCACCTTTCCCGTCCCGGTGGCTTGACCGCTGGCACCTTGCTTTTGCAATACTGGGCGGGGAAAACACAGCGCAAATCACCACCACGTAAGCCAAGTTTGTCAAAAAACTTGGCTCATTTTTTGTTTTTGTGGGGCAAGGGCTTCGTTTCCTTAGGCATACTTTTCTAAAATAGAATAAGTCCAAACCATTCCTCCCCTAAACCTTCCAGGTGATTGTTGTGATGAGCTTACGTAACCAGCGATCGTGGGCCGGATGGTCTACCACGGTCCTGAATCTGCTGCTGATTTCCACGTTTGCCGGTCGAGCGCTGGCTTGCCCCTTTTGCGGGGCGATCAACGCCACGTTCACCGAAGAGATCGACTTGGCTGATCTAGCGGTAACGGCCAAACTGGTCAAACTGCCCGTTGAGCCGGAAAAAACGGCCATCGAAACCCAAAATTTAAATCCCCCCCGAGCAACCTTTGAAGTGCTGCATGTCATCAAGGGAGGCGGGGTCATCCAGGCCGGAATGGAAATCGAAGCGATTTATTTTGGCGACGGACCCTTGGGAAAAAAGTTTTTGCTATATGGGGCATTGCAGCCCAAGCAAGAATGGTCCACGCCGATCACGCTGACCGACGAGTTGGAAAAATACCTTTTTGACGTGCTCAAGTATCCCAAGGATCGGGGAGAGCGGGCGGTGCTCTTGCAAAAACATTTGTTATCCGGTGATCCCATTGTCCGGCAGGATGCCTATAACGAATTTGCCATTACGGATTACAAGGATTTGCAAGCGGTCAAAAGTAAATTTGACTTGGCGCAAATTCGGTCTGGAGTGGCAAATATCGAGTCCGAGGAAAGCCAGCTTGCCCTCAATTACACATTGTTGGGCCTGTGCGGGGATTTAGGCGACGTCCCCTTGTTAGAACAGCGAATGACTAGCGCGGATGATCGCCAGCGCAAACGTCTGGACGCGTTGTCGGGGGCGTATTTGACACTCCGGGGAGAGTCGGGGTTGGCGTTCTTGGATGAAAAACTGATCCGCCCCGGTCTTCAAGGGGATAAATTCACCGAACTATATCGGGTACTGCTGGCCCTGCGCTATCACGGGGACGACGGAGGGCAAATTTCGCGGGAAAAAATCATCCCGATTGTCCGACAATGGCTGAAATATCCCAAGTACGCCGATTTGGTGATTCCCGATCTGGCGCGCTGGCAAGATTGGGACAGCATGGACCAGATCATGGCCTTATATAAGGACGAAAACGGCGAGGCCCCCTTTGTCCGCGAGCCAGCCGTCAAATTTATGGAGGTCTGCCCCCATCCCCAGGCCAAGGTAAACTTGTTGGAAATGGAGCGGATCGACCCGGATGCCTTTAAACGGGCCAAGCTTTTCCGCGCAATCCCCGGATTAGGAGCCAAAAAAACCGAAGGAGCCACCGCCCCCGTTAAGGGAGCCAGTCCCCCGGCAACCCCCAGCTCCGACCCACCCCCGGGCGATTCCGCGATAAAAGCAAATTCCCCGACCTCCTCCGACACGCCCTCGGCAGCAGAATTTCGCACCAAGTAACACATTGAACTGCTTAGGAACTTTTGAACAAACTGCAAGCGCATTGCGTAAAAGGATTGCCGAATTACCGGCTATGGATGCCATATCCCGCAAAATCGCGATCGACCAGGACTTTCCCGTGGACTTTATTTATTGGAAATAGCCATGCTCTCCTCCGCCACCGCCTCCCTGCCTGCGACGGACACCCTGGAAAGAGTCAAAGCTGACACCGAGGGGAGGGATGTACCGGTCATGGCGGAAATGTTGGACTCTTATCCGGGGGAGACGACCTTACAAAACGACCCCGCCCCTTCTTCAAATGACGACGACTGGCAAGATTACCAGCCGTTGTCGCTGTTGGCCGTCGGAAGCGTGGTCGTCGCGGTGCTGGGACTTTTAACCTTTATCGAACCGCTCATCGGCGTGGTTCCCTTGATTGCGGGAGGATTGGCATGTTTCGCGCTACGCTCGATTAGCCAATCCAATGGAGAAATGCGCGGCGGCGTTTATGCCATGCTGGGACTGGGCTTGGCGGCGGTAGGGTTGGTTGGCGGGTTGGGCTACCATGTGTATGTATATGCCACCGAGGTGCCGACCGGATTTGTTCGGCTGAATTTTGCCGACCTGCAACCGGATGAACGCAACCCCCAAGGCTGGTATGAGAACCTAAAATCCTGGGATGGCAAAGATGTCTTTTTAAAGGGCTTTATATATCCCGGCGAAAAAAAGCAGGGACTTACGGCGTTCTTGCTCTGTCGTGATAAAGGGGATTGTTGCTTTGGCGGTAATCCCAAAATCACCGATCGGGTGCTAGTGCTTTTGGACGGAAAAGAGGGGATCAACTTTAGCGAATTTCTGCAGAAGTTTACTGGTACGTTCAAGCTTTCAAATCAAAAAGCGGTCGACGCCAGCGGCGAAGTGCTGTACGTTCTAGAAGCAGCTGAAAAACGGTAATATTAATGACGAGTTACGAATGACAAATTGGGGCCGCGGCAAGCTGCTTTTATCTGAGAGGTGACGTTTACGTTGGTGGATTTTTTCTTTTAAGAATTCGCTCTTTTGGAGCGACCTTATTCTACGATCCGTGGTCTGTCTGACTCCTCACCCCTCAGACCAGTTCCCAAACCGAATTCCGCCGATACCATCGGCGGCTTTTTTTCATCATCTCTCTCGCCAGCCCATATAAATGCAGGGTGAATGCAGACTGGGATTTCTGCAATTCTGACTTCCTCATTCTGAATTCTCACTTTCCTCCGGGGCCCTCGCCCAGGCTCGTTTTCCGCCACCCACTTTTTTGCCCCCAACCCTCCCGTCTCCCGACTCACCCACGGGGATGAAACTGCTGGTGCACTTTTTTGAGGCGCGCGGGATCGACGTGCGTGTAAATTTGCGTGGTGGCGATGCTGGCGTGGCCTAGCATTTCTTGAACCAGTCGCAGGTCGGCCCCTCCCGCCAACAAATGCGTGGCAAAGCTGTGCCGCAACGTGTGGGGGCTGATGGCGGCGGGCACATTCGCCCGCAAGGCATATTGTTTGACCAACTCCCAAATTCGCTCGCGGCGAAAGCGCAATCCCCGCCGAGTCAGCAGCAGCCAATTGGGCCCGCCAATCTGCCTAGCCGCGCTTTTTTCCCACAGGGCCGGCCGCTCCTGCGTTAGATACGCCTGAATCGCCTCGATCGCGCGGCGGCCTAGCGGGACGATTCGCTCCTTGTCCCCTTTTCCCCGGCAGCGGCAATATCCCTCCTTGAGTTGCAGATCTCCCACGCGCAGGTTGGAAACCTCGCTGGCGCGGCAGCCGGTGGCGTACAACAATTCGAGCAGCGCGCGGTCCCGCTGCCAGCACTTGTCGCGGGGCAGGGGAGCAGTCAGCAGCGCGTCAATCTGCCCCGTCGATAATACCTTTGGCACGCGCTCCCACAACTTTTGACTGCCCAAAAGTTCGGCCAGGTTCTCCCGCAAGACCCCTTCCAACTGCAAATACCGAAAAAAGAGCTTAAGCGAGACCAGATGCCGCGCGATGCTGGCGGGAGCGAGCGATTTTTTTCCCAGCCAACCGACATAATCGGATAGCTCTTGGATCGTCAAACGCGGAATAGGGCGGTTCCCCAGCCACTGCGCAAATTTACTCAGATCACGCCGATAGGCAGCGACGGTGTTTTCGGCCAGGTGGCACTCGGTGCGGGAATAATCCACAAAAGCGGCCACGTACCGTGTTCCCGCGCTGATGGGGGCTGCCGGGCGGGGTGGTACCCCGGGCCGCGTGGAGGAAGGGACGGCATTTGGAAGCGCTGGCGTTGCTTTGGGGATTTGAGATTTTGCCATAAGTGCTTGCTCCAGTGGTTTCATCGACACCCAGGCACGCTCCCCCCTAGTCCAACTTTGCTAGCAACCTTGGCAACTTGGCAAACAGCAACGATTATGCGGAACTTCCGGAAGCAACAGCCGTCACTTTCGCACCCCGCGCAGCCGCGCCAGCCTGAATGCTCTTTACGCTGCCCGGCAACCTGGGTAACCTTTTCCCCGACAAAAACTGCCTGTCGCGGTGCGCGCATGGAACGCGCCCTGGCGGGCCGATCCCCGAATGCGGTTTGTTCAGGAGGAACTGGATATGTGGAAAAACTGCTGGCATGTTTGGCTGCTGCTGGCGGGCCTGGGCCTGCCAGAATCCGCGGCGCAAGGGAAGCAGTTTTATGCCGGTCCGGCGGTCCGCAACGACCCGCTACCCGAGCTTTCCGCCACGAATTCGGGGGAATCCTTGTCCCGGCACCCACGGGAAACGAACGCCGCGCGGGGAATGCCTTCCGGGGAATCTCCCCACTTTTCTCCGGGTGGGCCGGTGAACACGGACCCTCCCGCGCCACCGTCGCTCTTGCCCCGTCCAGGGCAAAAGACCCCTCCGCAAAGTGGTCCGTCGGCGCTTTTTCGCCAACCTCGGCCCCATTTAAATCCCGCGACCGTTCCCCAAACATTACAAAAGTCTGCTCCTGGCGCCGTTAATTCCAACCCCGTTCCCCAATTTCCCGCAAAGATCACGCCCACCGGCACGGCACCCACTACAACCGCTCCCCCCGCGGCAAGTTGGTCAACGCCCGCCCCACCCGTCCAGGAATTAGCTCCTCCGGAGGCCCCCCCGGCTAATCGACCCGGCAATCCCCTGGCCTACACCCCGCCCCGCGCCATCGCGGTGGCGGAGGATCAGCCGCCGATGGACCCGAGCGCGCCCCCTTCCTGGGCGCAGGACCAAACCGAGACAGCCCTTTCCCCCCATGGAAATCCAGAGAGCAGCGCGGCCCCTTTTGATTTGCCGCCGGACGAGCATCCCCCCGCCCCGTTACTTGATAGCGGGGCAAATGCCTCCACTCCTGGCTTTCCAGACCAAACACCTCGACAAGTCGAAACACCGCGCGGGAATGCCGTCGATTCCCAAGTGCGCCCCGTCACCAACCTGGCCGCGCTATCCCGCGCCCGAACTGCGAATTCCACCGCGCGGCCCGCCGCAGACGCCGCGGCGATGGCCGCCCTGCGCCAGCGGGATTTAAAAACACTAAAATCCGTTTCTCCGGAAGCATCCGAGATGGACGGTATTCAGCCGGGCAAAAGCAGTTGGCAAACCGCGCTTTCCAAATTTGGCCAACCGCGCGAAACCAGGATCCAAGAAGGTCAAGGGACCGCGCGGTTTGACTTTCCCCCGTTTGAATACCTGGAAGTCACAATCCACCACGAACAAGTCGCCGCGATTCAGGTTGAAACGGGCACTCCCCTGGACCCCGACGCCGCGCTCAAACAGCTGGGCCTGGATGAACTGCGTTCGGTCATTATCACCGATGACGCGGGATTGCCCCTGGGCGTCTCCTTTCCCGATCGGGGAGTCGTCCTGAGCCTGGATGACGCCGGCACGGCGGTAAAAACGATTCTGCTGGAACCCCTTTCCGCTGACATGTTTGTGTGGCGGGCTGAGGAAGACCTGCCGACGCAGCCGTTACGCGCGACGGCGGACTTGTTACAGGCCTTGCGGCTAAATGGCAAATGCGCGTCCGCCTGGGCGTATTTGGCCAAAATTTACAAGGACCTGGGGCATCACACCGCCGCCCGCGCCGCCGCGCAATCCGCACGCAAATCCGAACCTAACGAACCACGCTGGATGGTGACCCAGGCCGAAGTCTGGCTGTCCACCGGCAGCGAGGCCCAAGCGCTGCAAACGCTAAAGAATGTCCTGCAAATGCCGGATTTATCCCCCGATATCCAGGCTGCGGCGGAATACCACCTGGGAGAGGCCTACACCCTGGGGGAAGCGCGGGACTACACCTTGGCGCTGGAGCATCACCTGCGGGCGATCAAACTGGCCGAGGCGCACATCACGGCGGCCAATCCCAAGCTGCGCCGCACGATGAAGCAGATACTACTGAACGCAAATCTGGCCACCGCCAACGACATCGCCTGGGGGAACTTTCAGAATAAGGAATTTGCCGTAACTAAGTGGCTGGAACGATCCACGGCGGTTGCAAACAACTTAATCAAGGAAGAAGGTTGGGATGCCTATCCCCGGCTGGCCGTCGCGCGGCAGGCGCTGGCCGCCTGCGCTGGCACCCAAGGTACCGTAGATCCCACCCCCTGGACCAAATCAGCGCTTGCCACCAGCAAGCAATTGCTGGCCGATACCAACGATCCCTGGCGCAAACGCCAGATCGATTGGGAGCTGGGCCACGCGCTGTACGACGCGCTGCAAGCGGATCAAGCCCGCGGCGTGCAAAGCCATGCCCTGGCGAATAGCGCGCTAGTGGTCAAGTATCTGGAAGAAGGAAGCCAAACCCGCGAGCAATCCGACCACGACGATTTTGTCCTGGGACGGCTTTACTTTCGCATTGGGGCGATTTTTGCCCTGGATAAAGCGGACCATCGAACCGCCGCTTATTGGTATGACAAAAGCCTGCCACTGTTGGAACGGGCCGCCATCAACGCCCAACCGGCTGACTGGGGCCGTCAAGGGGAAACGCTGGTCAGTATAGGCCTGAGCTACTGGGAGATTGGCCGCCAGCCCGAGGCGGTCCGCCTGACCGAACAAGGGATCGACTGGATGGTCAAAGCCGTCCACGCCCACGCGTTGCCGGAATCAGCCCTGGGCGTTCCGTATGGCAATTTGGCGTCGATGCATCAGACTATGGGGAACGCGGATAAAGCGCGCGATTACGAGGAGCTGACAAAATCAGTACGGGGAGAATCGATGCGGCGGTAAGGAGGGGTAGGGGAACAGGGATCAGGGGCGAGGGGGATCAGAATGCAGAAATGCCCGCGAAAACTACCGCGGGCAAATGCCAAAATTTGTAATTCCTAATTTAACTGCCTCGCTATTCCGCTAGCGACACACACACGATTTCTTTATCGTTGCGGGCAAAGACGCATTTGTTGGCAAAGGCCGGATGGCTCCAAACCAAGGCCCGGCCCCAGGCGGTGCCGGTTGGTTCGATGATCTTGGCTCGGCTGATTTCGGTATATTTTTCCGGCAAGAGTTGCGCGATGATCAAATCTCCCGTCTCGCTAAAAATTAAAAATCGCTCGCCGTTTTTGACCACAAACGCCGTGCCGCTGCGGCTTTTTTGTCCCCCCAGGTCCTTACCCACGGTCGGTTCAAATGCCTCCCATTGCACCGCACCATCCGCAAGTTTGACACAACGGAACGGCCCGCTGACATGGCTGCCGTACACATAGTCCCCCTGTACAAAGGGGGCGCTATTCACCGTCGCCAGCGAGTTCTTGGGCGTGCCCCGCCAGGCAATTTCGGCCGTGGGGCTTTTTCCACCGCCTGATTCGGCTTTGCCTAGGGCGATCCACGCGCTGGTGGCTTCCACGCCGCTCACAAACAGGTTATCCCCCGCGAGTCGCGGCGTCATAACGGGCATGTTGTAATCAACCTTGATCGGCAGCGACCAATATTCCGCGCCGGTGAGGGGATTAAGTGAAAATAGGCCATCGGTATTCCAGATCAGCAGTTGCTCTTGGCCGTTATGCTTGATCACGGTCGGGGGAGAATACCCCGGATCCTTGGCGGTAAGCGCTTTCCAGCGCACCGCGCCGGTCTTGCGGTCAAAGGCCACGGTACTGTTCCCTTCGCCCCCGGGGCTGACAATCAACAAATCGCCATGGACCAACGGGTGACCCGCATAACCCCAAACAGGAACCTCGGAACCAAAATCCTTGACAAAGTTTTTGGACCAAACGACTTGCCCGTCGGCCAACCGCAGGCAGGTTAAATCACCCATCGCCCCCAGGGCGTAGACCAAACCGTCATGGATGGTTGGGGTGCAACGGGGGCCGCTGGGATATTGAATGTTATAGGTTGTTTCGTACGCGTGATGCCACAGTTTGTCCCCTGTCTTGGCGTCCAGGCAGACCACGCGTTCCTGGCCGGGAATTTTCTTTTGTTGAAAACCCAGGCCGACGATATCCGGTTCTTCGTTGGCAAAATCCAACACCACCACCCTTCCCTGCGACACCGCCGGTCCGGCATAACCCACGTTGAGCGGGGCCTTCCAGAGCACCTTAGGCCCGCTGGCGGGAAATTTAGTTAGCAAACCGGTTTCTTGCCAAACGCTGTCCCGACGGGGGCCTTGCCACTGGGGCCAATCCTCGGCCAGGACGGGCGCCCCCCAAGCCCCGGTTAGCAATAAAAACGTCACGAGCAGCAATAACAATCTCCCCGAAAACGAACCTGCACGGCTGCGGGAAAACATGGCAGCCAAGTCCGAAGAATCGGTATTGAGATTTTGCACGCGGGTCAACATGATGCAAGCTCGCGGTAAGACAGGAATGATAATAGAAAAAACGCGGGGAACGACCGGCAATCCCCTGCTTACTTTTTAGCGGGACTAAATTGCTCGATAATCTTGATCTGCGGCGGGCTGGCGGCTTCACTGCCGAACGCCGCCAACAATTCCTTGGTGTAGTCCGTATCCAGGTGGGCCTGCAATCCCTTGACCCCCTGAAAACGCTCTAAAAAGTAGTACGTCCCGGGATTGGCCGGATCGCGGTGAATGTCGTACATCTCGCAGCCTGGTTCTTTGTGGGTGTTTGTCGCCGCCTTGACCATCAGGGCTTCCATTTTTTTGATGCTCTCCGGCTTGACCTTGACTTCCACGATCAGGGTAAATGTTTTGTCCGCTAGGCCCAGCTTGGCCAATTGTTCCGGCAATCCGGGAGCCGGTTGATCCTCTTTGGCGGTTAAACCATTCGTGACCAGCCAACATCCACAGCCCAATAACCCCAGCGCCAGCAACCATGACCGCATGATTTTTTCTCCGCGTGAAATGTAAAAAAACATCCAAATCCCGCAATCAGCAAACTTGTGTTATCTTAGGGGAGAATCGCGCTCAAAGAAAGATGGCAAGTTTTTTTCCCGGGCGGGTTTTGGTAAAGTGGCGGGACGGTGATTTTACGGTTTTTGTACTTTTTTTCTTTTGCCTTATGCCCCGTTTTCAAGTACTCCTCACGGATTATGCCTGGCCCGAGATTGACATCGAGCGCGAAACCCTGCGGGAGATCGACGCCGAATTGATCGTCCCCCCCGACACCCAGCCCGCCACGCTGGCCCGCCTGGCCACATCGGCGGATGCCATCATGACATGTTGGGCGCAAGTTTCCGCTAGCGTCATTGACGCCGGCCCCCGCCTGAAAATTGTCAGTCGTCTGGGGATCGGCCTGGATAATATCGACGTCGCCCGCTGCACCCAACTGGGCATTCCCGTGACTAATGTGCCGGATTATTGCCTGATCGAAGTCGCCGAACACACGCTCGCGATTCTCCTGGCCTTGGGGCGCAATATTGGCCATTACCATCACGCCACCCAGTCGGGCACCTATCAACTGCAATCCGGGCCAGAGCTGCGCCGCCTGGAGGGGCAAACGCTGGGCATCTTTGGCTATGGCAATATCGGCCAAAAACTGGCACAAAAAGCCCTCGCGCTGGGCCTGCGCGTCTTGGTCAACAGCCGCACCCGCCGCGAGCTTCCCCCGGGTGCCGCGTGGGCGGCCATCCCCGAATTGCTGCGAAACAGCGACTATGTTTCTTTGCATGTACCGCTGACACCCGAAACACGGGATATGATCAGCGGGCCGGAGCTGGCGCAGATGAAACCCACAGCGTTTTTGATTAATACCTCGCGCGGGGGCTTGGTTGATCACGCGGCCCTGGCGGCGGCATTGGCGGCCAATAAAATCGCTGGAGCTGGACTAGATGTGCAAGTCCCGGAACCGCCGGACCTGACTCAGGCTCCCTACAATGACCCGCGGGTGATAGTGACGCCGCACGCGGCGTTTGTCTCGCGCGAGTCGCTGGCAAATCTGCGCAGCCGTGCGGCGCGGCAGGTGGCGGACCGGCTGACGGGTAAAACGCCAGAAAACGTGGTCAACCCGCAAACCTTGGGGGCTGGCGGGCATTCTTGACCTGGTCGCGGGCTCTTTTTCCCTCGCCGTCGCGGCGTTGCCGCCAACGTCATAAACGACATATCCGCCACCACGGATACAACCCCCCCATTCCGCTCCGATCCCGGCGTTTTTGCTTGCTCATGGACGTTTCGTAACCTATAGCTCAATAAGGGATACTCTTTCCCGCGTGAAGTTCTGGGCGGCGGCCGTTTTGGCTTGCGCGTCACGCGGACAGAGTCACGGCACGCATCCATGGAAGTACCTCAACAGAGCGCGACACCGTCGACGGAACTTTCCAGCGACCAACTGGGCCTGTATTTGCAGGACCAGCGGCGGAAGGTCGTGGAATTGCTGGCGCGCGGCCGGGGCCGGGTCGAGGATCTGGGCAACCGCCTGAACAACGAAATTCAAGCCCTCAGCGAGACCATCCAGCGGGAACTGGCCGTCGAACTGGACAGCGAACGGGCAAAACTGTCCGCCAGCCGGAACGAACTGGCCCAACAGCAAGAGGAATTGGTCACCGCCCAAACCGAGACCGCCAATCAACTGCAAAGCTGGGCGGAAGAGCTAAGCGCGCGGGACCAGGAATTGACAGAACGAGAGGGAGAGCTGGCCCGGCAAGAAGGGGAATTAACCGCGCTGGCCTCGCAAAACCGCCAAGAGCGGCAACAGTTGGAAACCGACCGCGAGGAATTTGAAGCGGAGGCCGAACAGTGCAAGCGGGACCAGCAGCGGTTTGAGGAACAACAAAAGCGCCTGGAGCGGGAATTTGCCGAGTTGGAGGCCCGCAAAGCCGAAACCCGCGAGCAGCGCAAGCGCGTGTCGGATCGACTAAAAGCGGAACGCGCGGCCCAATTGACCGAATTGGAGCTAAAGCGGCGCGAGATCGACGTGCTGCGCGAGACAACCCGCAAAGAGAGCGAACGAGAGTTGACCTCGCTGCGGGCCCAACTGCAGCAACAGGAAACTCTACACGCCGAACAAACCCGCCAAATGCGGTCAGAGCTGGAGCAAGCCCGCAAACAAGCCGCCGCCAAAGGGGGAAAAACCAAGTCCGGCGAGGAAGAATGGCAGCCAGAGCGGCAAAAACTGGAAAGCCGGATTGCCGAATTGGAGACCGCCATCTCCACCCAAGCCGAGGAACTATTGGCCGCGCAAGCGCTGCTCGAACAGGCCCCCGCCCCCCATCCCGGATTGCCCGCGGAGATCGAAGCGGAACTGGCAGAGCTGCGCGGACAAGCGGCACAGTGGCAATCCTTGCGGACAGAGCGCGACGCCCTGGCCGATCGGGTGCGGGCCGCCGAATTGCAGAACGCGGACTCGGACCTGCACGCCGCCGAATGGAGCGCGCTGGTGGCCGAGCGAACCGCGCTGCAAGCCCGTCTGGAGGCGGCCGAAGAACGCGCTGCCGCCGCCGAAATCAAGCTAACGCAGCAAGCCGCCGTCGAGGAAGATCCCGAACATATCGCCGACCTGCAGCGGCGGTTTGAAATGGCGCTTGACGATGTGCGCGGACTCAAACGCAAAAACGCCGAACTAGAATCCCAGCTATCTGCCGCGCGAAAAAACACCGGCGAAGTTGACGTTGGTGGCGGCAGTTGGGAATCGATGAAAAAGAAACTCTTGGCCGAACTGGAATCCAGCGACGGCGAAATCAGTAAGCAGGAACGCCTGCAAGTCGAAGACGCCATCCAAAAAACCACGGAAATCGTCGCCATCAAGGATCGCGAGATCGCCGACTTGCGCCAATTGCTGGAGGAGCAAAGCAACAACCTGGGCGATATGGCCCTGGGGGCCGCGGCGGTGGCTAACGTACTCGACCACGACGAACTGATCTTGTCCGAACGGGAACGGCTCAAGGCCGCCCAAGACGAGTGGCGAGATAAATTACGTGCCGCCGAAGTGGAAATTTCACTGGAACGGGCGCGCCTGGCCCGCGACCGCGCCGAACTTGAGGAAAGATTGCAACATCTTCCCAATACTCCCCCGCCCCCCGTCAAAGTGCAAGATAACTCCCCGCCCAAGAGCGACGCCGATAAAAAATCGTTCGGGGGCAGGTGGCTGGCCCGACTGGGACTCAAGGAAAATAACGGGTAAAGCGCGCCAAACTGACCCGCATACTACCCCACTTTGCGCACCGCGCTAAATTCGTCCAAGGTGACGGTGGTTAGTTCGCCATCCCCCCGGTCCAGCACCAAAAGATCGCTATAGACTTTGTCGTCGGGATTGCGGCGAAAGTGCAAACCATGCCGACGGCGCTCAATCCGCAGCACCTTTCCCCGGGTTACCGTGGACCAGCGTTTCAGGCCAACTTTGACCTCGTGCGTGACCTCCACGGTGTCCCCCGCCTGCAAATTGGCGGGATGATAAACGGCGGGCTGCAAAGGAGCGGACATGGGCAGTAATTATGAATTAAAAATTGGATGTAAAAAAAGTTGCATTGTCGCTTGCTCGCTGACCCTAACCCCTGTTCCCTGACCCCTATCCCCTAGCCTTGGCAGCGGGACGATGGCAGCTACGTTAGCACTCCGGCATCGGGACGATGCCGGCTACATTACACTTCTTTCGCTTTGATCCAACTCATCAGGCGGCGAAGTTGCTTACCGACGACCTCAATCGGGTGTTCGCGTTCTTGGCGGCGGGTCGCCTTGAACGCCGGGGCGTTGGCTTTGTTTTCTAAAATCCATTCGCGGGCGAACTGGCCGCTGCGAATTTCGTGCAAAATCTTTTTCATCTCGGCCTTGGTCTGTTCCGTCACAATCCGGGGGCCGCGGGTGTAATCGCCAAATTCGGCCGTGTTCGACACGCTATAACGCATGTAGTTCAGGCCCCCCTGGTAAAACAGATCCACAATCAGCTTGAGCTCGTGCATGCATTCAAAGTAGGCCATTTCCGGCTGATAACCCGCTTCGACCAACGTCTCATAACCAGCCTTGACCAGCGCGCTGACGCCGCCGCACAGCACCGCTTGCTCGCCAAACAGGTCAGTCTCGGTCTCTTCGGCGATTGACGTCTCGATCACGCCAGCGCGGGTGCCGCCGATCCCCTTGGCATAGGCCAAGCCGATCTTTTTGCTCGTTTCGCTGGCACCGGGACTCAACGCGATCAAGCACGGCACGCCCCCTCCTTTTTCAAATTCACTCCGCACCAAATGCCCCGGCCCCTTGGGCGCGACCAGCACAATATCCACCCCGGTCGGGGGCTCTATCTGGCCAAAGTGCACATTAAACCCGTGTGAGCACATCAGCACATTGCCAGCCTTGAGATTTGGCTTGACATGCTGCCGATAAATGTCCCCTTGCACTTCGTCCGGCAGCAAAATGTTAATCACATCCGCCGCCTTGCTAGCCTCCTCGACGCTCATCGGTTGAAAACCATGGCTTTGGGCCAATTCATAATTCGGCCCCCCCGGTCGCTGCCCAATAATGACTTTTAACCCGCTATCACGCAGGTTTTGCGCCTGGGCGTGTCCCTGCGACCCATAGCCCAGAATGGCGATGGTTTTTCCCTGCAAATGGGACAGATCGGCGTCTTTGTCGTAGTAAATGGTCGCGGCCATGGAGTCTTTGGATGGGGAAAAAAGTGGAAACAAATAAGGGTAATGTAATACAGTGATAAGCCGCCGATCCCGCAACGGGATAACCGCGGGATGTTTGGCAAGAGGGAGAGTTCAGTTAGGCAAAGGAACCGCGGACGACTTCGTCATCCACGGGCATTTCAAAGCCGCTGGGGATTTCCTCTTCCAGCTTGTTGTTGCCGCGCACCATGGCAATCCGCCCGGTCCGGACCAATTCTAAAATGCCAAACGGACGCATCAGGTCGATAAACGCCTCGACCTTGCGTTCTTGGCCGCTGATTTCGATGATGACCTCGCGCGGGGCCACATCCACGATCCGCCCCCGAAAGATATCCGTCAATTCGCGAATCTCGCTACGGGCTCCCCCCGGAGCCTTGACCTTGATCAACATCAGGTCCCGCTCGATATAGTTTTGATTGACAAAATCGTCCACTTTTACAATCGTGACGATCTTTTCCAGTTGGCGGCGCACCTGCTCTAGGACGCGGTCATCACCCACCACGACCAGCGTCATCCGCGAAAATTCTTTGTTTTCGGTCGTTCCCACCGCCAAACTGTCAATATTGTAACCACGACTGGCTAACATGCCTGAGATATGCGCCAAAACGCCCGGGACGTTTTGGACAACTGCCGAAAGAACGTGGCGCTGGCTCATGATGCCGCTCGTGTAAAATAAAAAATGGCCTAAAATTACTGGATCGGGGAAATCTTTCCCCAAAATTGGCTAAACCAGTAGGATAATCGGGCCTGCCGCTGGCCACAAGGGTAGGACGCAGGGAGATTGGCCCGGCGTTTCCCTGAAAATGCGGTAATTTTCTTAGTTGGCGGACGTCCGAGCGGCAAAAAATTCGCCAAAATCCAGGGTCCGCCAACAAGATTCGATGGGCCAGGCTGGTTCCAGCCCTCTGCCAAAAAGGATGCTTCGTTGTGCCATGAGCACTCCCCCGGGTGCGAGGTTCGGACCGCAGCGGCTTTATTTTTGGCATTGCCGCATTGAATTTGCCCACGGCCTGGGATAATCGTGAGGGTCCACGGTCCGCCGTATGTTTGCTTTCCCTGCCGGAGTTTTTTCATTTTTCCCGTAATCGATAATCCTGGTAATACAGTGCGTCCCCTTTGCATCTAGGAAATATCCCAAATCCATGCATCCCGCGACATTAAAAGCACCAAACGCTCAGACATTATGCGCGCAATCGTGGTTGCGGCGGGTGGAATGGCATGAGCGGTTGGATTCCACGCAAATCCTGGCCCGCCAACACAGCCAGACGCTGCCGGATCAAGAATTACCGCTGCTCATCGGGGCTAACGAACAATCCGCCGGTCAGGGACGGGGAAGCCATCGCTGGTGGACCGGCGCGGGCGCGCTGGCCTGTAGTCTGCTGCTGGACCCGCGCCAATTTGGTGGTACCAACCAACCGGTGCCGCAATTATCCCTGGCCGTGGGCGTATCGCTGGTTGAGGTCATCCAGCAAACTTCCCCCCAAATCAACATCGGGCTGCACTGGCCCAACGATCTGTATTGTGACGTGGCTCAGAACTCCCGGTCATCGCTGATAGCCCCGGCTGGTTCCACGGCGGGGACCGCGGATTCCAGCAGGCAATTTTCCCGCAAAAAGGTGGGGGGGATTTTAATCGAGGCGCTCCCCGGAGGCCGGCTGATCATCGGCGTGGGCGTGAACACCAATAATTCATTTTTAGTGGCGGAGAATCCATCGCCAGTCGAGTTGCGGGAAAGCGCTTGCGCTCTGGTGGACCTGACGGGGGAAGCGCTCGACCACACGCAATTTTTACTCGCTTGGATGGCGGAGCTACGCGCGGCGCTGGAACTACTGTATGCGCACCCGGAACGTCTGGGGGAGGAATTTGACCGGCACTGTCTGCAACGGGGCGAAACGCTGACGCTGTATCAGGGGACCGCCCAATACATCGGCCGCTGCCTGGGGATCGCGACGAACGGGGCGTTACGACTGCAACTGCCGGCAGGAGAGCGGGAATTTACGAGCGGAAGTTTGAGGCGGGAGTAGTGGAGGTGTACTAGAGAATAGCAGTAGGATAACTACGAAATACTCAATATTGAGGTTAAGGGATCAATTTCAAATTTATGTATTTCTAAGTGATGAAAAGTTAGCAAATCCTTTAGCTGCAATAGACTGCAATTCCCAATCCTTAGCCATATGAACTTTGGCGGATGACCATAAAGTAAACTGCGTTGCTGGAAATCACTATCTTTGGAAACCAGACAATACCCCTGATCTCGCGCAAATTCCCAGAGTGCGGTATCAGTGCCACCTAAAAGCCCACAGTCACGGGCATGCACACTACTTGGATACAGATTCGCTAACAATCTCGGCAGCTTGGGCGATAAATTTTCGTCAAAGAGCAGCTTCATGCGGCACGATAGTTAAACGGCGGTCGCGATCGGCGGCAAAAGCAAAGCAGGCTTGAATGTCCTCATAAGTTAGATCGGGAAAATCTTCCAGCACTTCCGCGATGGAGAGACCGCCTCCTAAATAATCAAAAACATCCACCACAGCGATGCGCGTGCCGCGAATGCACGGTTTGCCACTCCGAATTTCAGGATCGATGATAATTCGTTCACGATAGTTCATAATTATATTTTACTTGAACGCTCTGCTTTAGGCAAGATTGGCAATGGGTAACATGCCTTATATTGACGGTGACCACGTTATGATCCATCGATGATATGGGGCAAGCTGGGAATTTTTCTAAAAATTTTGGCTCCCCCACATATTTTATCTGCAGGGCATCGGCCCGGACAGTCCAGGACTCGCTACTTACCAAGACAACTGCAAGCTCAATATCACCTTGAAATTCACGAATATCGGGAATGACATTCTCATGCACAACGTCGTTCAAGCGCAAGAAACCATCCGCTATCCATAGCGGCAAATCCGCGGGAGGCGGGGTAAATTTACTCACAGATAACGAGAGTATAACCAGCTGTAACCAAACTGTATGCTTTTCTGGATCATTGGGCGATCGATGCAGCATGGCCAAAAGCTCCACTTGAGTCTCGTGGCCAGTATTGGTAACCGATACCAGAGTCGTGTCATGGAGCTCGATAAACTGTTCCATGTCATTTTAAGCCTTTGAGCTTAGCGGAAATTTTATCGGGGTCTTGCCGACAATCAAGGACGGCGTAAATTTCGATTTCGTTCTCGCGAATATCGTAATAAATTGCAAAAGGAAATCTTTTGGAATTACAACGATATAACCCTTGCACCCGTTCATGCACTCCCGCATAGATGAGTAACGAATCAATATCTGTAAGCAGGCAATCGGTAAAATATTTACCCAGTCTTTCACGTTGTGATTCATAAAAATCCGCGCCTATTTCTAGATCATGTTCGGCTTGCGGGAGAATTACAATCTTCATGAGCAACGCTTTCGTAAGCGTTCCTTAGCCGCTTCCCAATCGCCAAATTGTATTTGGCCAGCCTGAACAGCCGCAATGCGCTCTGCCAATACTCCGCCATGCCAAGCGGGGGTGGTAATATCCGCGGGCTGGCGGGATAAATCCGCCCAGAGTTCTTCCATCAACGCCAATTTTTCCTGAATCGATAAGAATTCGAGGGAAGTGATGCTTGCCATGTTAACAATGTGTATTGGAAAAGAGGATGCTTAGAATTAAAGGATAGCATTTCTCAAAATTCCCGGCAAATCCTCCGCCGCAAAAAAAGTCAGCGTCTGGATTATCGCGACTATCTCCTGCGTTACTAGGCTTTTAACATCCCATAGAGGTTAATCCGCCCACACTCGCCACACATGAACGCGGCGACTGTCCCGGCCACCGGGTAGCGGCCCAGCCAAAAGCTCGGCCGGCCGCCGGGCAGCGAGTACTCGACGGCCTGGTGGTGTCCGGTGGGGTGCGTTTTGTCGTGGAGCTGAATCGGGGCCATGGTCCCATCGCACTCGGGACAAGGACGCGATTGTTCGTCGGCCATAACATTCTCCTTATCTGGGAAACCAAGTCCGTGGTGATCATTCCGCCGCTGAATGGTATGCGTCAGCGGGCCACACTCCGTTGAATTTGATTGCTATATCGCGTTTTTTATTGTCGAGATTAGTTCCGTTTCAGCCATGTGAAAGTCATTCAGTTGTAGCGTGAATCCGCTGCGCATGCCACCGCGTGAGTCCCACGCGATCAGTCGCCAGAGCGCAAGTATAGCGGGACCATCCGATTCGCCGGAAAGGCGTTTGATCAGCCAATGACCATACGCAAGGTACGCACAATTTCTCCTCGTCTTTTCATCAGTCACGAGACGCGTCGTCATCTCTTCATCAATCTTTAACCCATTCTCGCTGGCCAGCTCCGCAATACATTCTGACATCAAATAATCCGCCCGTCGCTTATCCCTAGCGTAAAGCTTCTTGGGATGCAGGTGGGATGCATTGACGATTCGCATGCAAAGTTCACATCGACATAATACTGGTGTTGGACCAATTCCCTTTGTCCCCGGTTTTTCAACGATGTCAAATGACGACAAAAGGTACGTGCTGAAGAAGGCCCCAAATTCGTCGAGCTCTTCTTCTTGCGGACGTAGATGATTGGGAAGATGGTGGTAATTGGACCGCAGCCATTCTGTCGCTGCCTCCGGTCCTCCGGAGTGATGAGCAACTCTAGAAGGCTGAATCAATCCTTTGTCAATGGCGTCGCTGATCCACATCAGCAGCTTGTAACATTGACTGCTAATGGAAATTGCTAACTCAAGTTTTGCGTAATCGAAGGCGGGTATCCTCGCTTTCTATCAAAACAATGGAAATAATCGTCCAAACCGCGGCCGACTGGCTTATTATACCATAGCTTGCTATCGAGTGTCCGTTCCAACGTCTGGTTCGGCGTTCCCTGGCGCATCGCGATCTTTTTGCCCGTCTGCGAGCAGGTCAAGGCACTCTCTCCGAAAGCCTACGTAACCAATGGCGATAGTGACAACACAGAAGGCGGCAATCGAAATGGGACTGGCGCCATGACGCAGCAAACGAGCCGTGTCGAGCTGTTGATGCCCTGACATCCAAGCGATGGCCAAATACACGCCATTCGCCAGGATACAAAAATACGCGATAAACCACATCCAGCGCTGCCTGATGACCAACGCGGCGATCAATGGCGCCAACACGCCAATCACGGGACCGCCCCATAGCGTGAAAAGCGGTTGAGGATCGGGGGCAAAGCGACTCTGGGGCAGGCGCCATGGAGCAAGATCGGCTTCCCGCAATGTCCCGCCCCCCAGCCACCCGCAGACGACATGCCCCGATTCGTGAATAACGGTCATCACGCACCACGACGCAAACAGCAGGACAACAAAGCAGAACACGCAGTTGGATATTGGGAATGATCTCAATGGGCACGACCTTTAATTGCCAAATATTGCCTCATTCACGCCTTCCACGCGGCTACTTATATGGCCCAATTCAGCATTAAAGCAATTTTCTCTTATCGTACCGTGGTGCGTATACCAAGAGTCAACAAATTGCAAATTCAAAATAATACTCTATCTAGCTAAATAAAGCGTGGCTGGCATTTTGTAAAGGCACGAAGAATTGATTGTTAGTTGCGGAATTTACGCAACCGCGTTGCGGTTGAACTTTTTGTATTATGGCCCCCTGGGTAGCCGCTACGCGGCAACCCAGGGCTGAGTTATGTAACCGCGTTGCGGTAGAGTTCCCTCTCCCCAGCACTCTCCGGTGGGAGAGGGGGTACCTCGCTACGCCCTGCTAATGGGCAATACCGTGTATCATCGCCCAAGAGTTGGAGCGGAGCGAACAAACCTGGGTGAGTTGATTAATCGTTGATACAACACCACGGTCATGTCGGATCGTGATCCGACCTACGGCTACCCACCCCAACCCCTTACGCCCGGGTTGCCCCGCGGCGCACCCAGCAGGCAAGACCCAATAGTCCCGCCGTGACCATCCATGCGCTCGGTTCGGGAATGGGATTGGTGACATACGTCAAATTGTCCACATTATACCCGCTGCCAATCGTCGCATCGCCACCGATCGTCACCGAGCTAAACGGCGTATCGGAAATCAATCCCGCGAAATACAGCGTGCCTTGATCGTAGGTCGCGCCACCGGTTAGGGCATTCCCCACGGGCGTATTAATAAATAACGAATCCACCGGGCTCTCAACCACATTAAAGAAAATCCCGACGCCGTAGACGGGATTTTCAAACGTGACGCTAAAGCTTTCGCCCGGAAAGAAAAAGGCAAAGCTATTCAGTCCCCGCTGCAAAGCCAGACTGGCGTCCCCCAGGCGATTGTAATTGTTATCCACGCGGCCATCCGCGCCGATGGGGAAGGAATCATAGTTGATTCCATTAAGTAGCGTGCCCGCGGGAATCGTGCTGTTGATGGGGTAGCTTTCGTAAGTCTCGGTCACAAAGGGGGTGGCCCCCAGCGCGGTAAAGAAATCCGCGGAAGATGTGTAAGTGCTTGTCGCCGCGACAGCCATCCCGCTTGTCTGGCAAAACATGCCCGCGACCATCACGCCCAACCACAATGGACGCAACCAACCCAAATTGAAATTCATGAGGCAACTCCGTGGGCCTGCTTTCCGGCGCGAAATCCTTTACGCTGGCGGATCAGTGGCCCGTAAAAGGTGTGAAACTCAGTAGCGTTTCCCAAAAAAGCAAACACAAAATGACGTAAAAGCTAAGCTGAAGGTTAGTTGCTAATTTTATTCATGTCAACGATTTTGCAGGTTGTCCCTCCATAATCCGCCAAATCAGTCCTATAACGCTAAGATCGCGAATACTGGAAAATTGCCAGAAAATTCCGGCACTTTCCCTAGCGTAAGGCCGCGACGCAGCATTCTTGCCGATTGTGGCTCAGTTGCCGGGCCTGCACGTGGGCGTACCCCCAGCTTTTCACAGTTGCCAAAAAATCGGGCAATTCCGCCGCCAGTCGATAGTCCGGCAGCTTCAGCGTCAAAATCAATCCCTCGGCCCGCACATGCTGGTTCGTCACGATGCCGCCGATGGTGTCCAGCGTATATTGCGGGGTGACATTGATATCCGCCGTGATCCAGCGCACGCCGCGCAAGGCTGTTTTGCGAATTTCATGCCCGCGTCTGCGCCAATGCTTGAACTTTCGCTCCGCCAACACGCGCTCGTCCATTTGGGCCGGATCCACGCCAATGACCCGCAACCCCGCGCGTAAGAGCGCCTGGCTGGCTCCGCCGGGCGCGCTGCCAATCTCGAGCGCGATCTGGTTCCGTTCAATCGGGAACCGCCACGTGGCCAGCGCTTCGCGCATTTTCACATACGCCCGCGAGACCATATCCGGCGGCGGCTCACACTGAAAGATTCCCCCCGGCCAGCGCGTCCAGGGAGCTCCCCGGCGGATCGTGTGCCACCCACACCACCATTCGTCGGGCTCCACCTGAATCACCTCCAGCACCCGCTGTCCGGCGCGCAGCGGCAGCGCGTCCCCATCACTATTCCTACGCAAGATTTCCCCGGGCAACAGTGTCCGCAAAAATTCCGTGGCGGCGATCGTTTCCGCGGTCGGCCCCGGCTCATAACCGTGATCCCCCACGGTCTGCGCATCGCGGCACGAGACAAACACTTGCTCAAACGGCAACAGCGTCCCCTGCTTATCCAGGGCGTCGTGGCTTTTAGCCGCCATTTCCGCTAGCCGCGGGGCCACGGTTTCCCCTTGGGCCCCCCATTCCGCCGGCGACCCCGCCAGCTTGCCCAGCGACCAGTTCCATGATCTGGCAAACGTCGTTCCCAGATCCAGGTCGTCTGGCAACGCCAAATCCGGCGAAACCTTGAACGTTACAAATCCCGGACGGGAAAAACTGGCGGACAGGCCCGGCCAGCGTAAGGCCAATTCTTGTTTTAACGGAGCCTCGGCCCCCCGTTGGCACGTGGCCAGTAAAAAACGCGGCGCGGCGGCCATAAGGCAAGCGACCTGGGCAAATGGGTATTTGCACGAAAAGGAATAAACACAAACTACCCAGTTTACCAGCTTGCCCTGCCCATTAGCACCCCTAGCGCCGCCCTAGGGTATGAAAATAAAATGGGGGCAAACTTAGCGCTGTTCAGGCTCGTTGCTGAGGAACATCACATTGTACAAAATGCCCCCCACGACCGCACCGATGGCGGGCCCGATGATGTACAAATGCAGGTAGGAAAGGTCATTCTTGGCAAGTGCCGGCCCAAAAGTGCGGGCGGGATTCATGCTGGCCCCGGTGAGTGCCCCGCCCATGAGGATATCCGCGACCAGGGTAAAGGCGATGGCCACGCCGATGATGTTGCCGCTTTTGAGCGCGACGCCATTGGCAAAGACCGCACAGATCAGAAAGAAGGTTAGGACAGCCTCGACAACGACCAGTTTGGTGGGGTCGGCGTTGGCTTTTCCCGGAGAGAGCGAGCCGAGCGTTTGCCCGAGGTCACTATCGGGTCCCAGAATATACAGCAGCAGATAGCCAGCGGCGGCACCGCCCGCCATTTGGGCGATCCAGTAAACAATTGACTTGCCAATGTCAATTTTGCCGGTGAGCAGTAGCGCCAGGGTCACCGCCGGATTGACATGCGCCCCGGAAATCCAACCCCAGGTGTAGATAATTACCACCAAGGCAAAGCCGTGGGCGAGCGCCACACCGACGATCCCCGCGCCGTTGCTGCCAGCCAGCGCCCCCGCCCCCGCGCCGAGAAAGACGAGTGTAAACGTGCCAAGAAACTCCGCCACGGCCGCTGGAAACGTCTTGTCCATAAGATTCCACCTGGGAAAAGATCAAGGAAATAGCAAAGTTGCACCGCAGTATAGCCTGCTACTAAAAAAAAGTGCAACCGGGGAATGGTAGCGGAATTCGCCAGAATTCCGAGGGGGCACTATAAAGATGTCAATAAAACGGATCGTTACGGAACTTTTGCAAGTTCCGCTACGGATAAGTTTGGTCGCGTAGCGGAATTCGCCAGAATTCCGAATGTATTGACAAGGCGTAGAGGGACAGGAGTCTGCCGCGAACTAGCTCGTTTGCCTAATACGCTTTCACCGTGTCAGACTCCCGACCCCGAATCTCTAGGTTTACAGGCTGAAGCCCGTACCGCAGTGAGCCTTGTGGGCCAAAGGCCCGACCTATCCCAGCCTAGGGCAAGCGCAGCGTCGCCCTAGGATAATGGAAAAGTATAAAGGGAAGGGCCAACGGCCCGATTCATCAGCTGAATTTCACGAATCAATTTGGAAAATTCAAAAAAATCAGCCTTAAAGCCGCGAAGTCGTATCAGGTTGGAGTGCGTTTTTGGTTATGAGAGTGTGCCACGCCGCCGCTGCGCGGCTCTGGGTCCAATCCATCCTGCGATCCGGGGGTTTGCACCCCCGGCTAGAATACTGACGCCGCTGCGCGGCTAAAATTTCATTCCGGTGACAAGGCGTAGAGGGACAGGAGTATTCCGCGAACTAGCCCCTTTGCCTAATACGCTTTCACCGTGTAAACCAAATACCAGACTCCATTACTCCAAACTCCATTACTCTCCACCCCCCCTACACATCCGCCATCTTGGGCGAGGCCAACCATAGCAATTCCCCCTGGCCTAGTTGGGGCGGCGGATCGCAACGGATGGCGGCAATGGCCCCTTTGGTAAAGTGCAGCCCTCCGCCGCTAAGGCCCAGCCAAGCCCCGCACATGCTGGACATATCGGGCATGTGCCCCACCCAGGCCTGATCTTCGGCCAGGGCATTCGCTGGATGTCCCTGGGTTGTGGTCCAGACATCGCGGGGACGCGCGCCGCAGCCTAGTTCATCGATTGAAATCACGGTGGCGGAATATTTGTGCGTGTCGGCCAGCCATTCGGCCAAGAGGTCCGCCGTTTGGCGGCAGCGAACATAGGGGCTGGTAAATATGACGCGCGGGCGGATATCCGCCGGTTCCAGATAATTGAGCCAGCGGATAAAGCGCTTGCGTCCCTCGGCGGTCAGGGGCCGCTGGCGATCGTCGGGATACCGCGGATCGCCAAAGTCCCCCGCCCAGGCGTGCCGCATCAGGTATAAGATCATGGTCGGTTCCGATTGGTGTTTTCGCGCATGGAAGCAGAATATCAATCAACGCACTCGTGTTTTGCAATTTACCACTTACTTATAGGAACCGTGGGCTAGCGCCCGACGGCTGATGCACGCACCACTCACTTCCAGCGAATGACCTGTTCATCGGCGATGGCCAGTTCGCTTAGCCGGGGACGAATCTCCAGGATAAACCGCCGGGCATCGACCGTGTAACCGGCGGTGGGGCGCAACTGTTCCATTTGCCCGCACCAAAAATGGTTCCAACCACGCATGGCCAATTCGCGCACATACTTGGCCGTCATGGAGGCCGCCGCGGTCGGCAAGGCCCGTTCGCCATTCACCAAAAAGTGCGCCCCGCGCGAAACGCCGTCAGTCCGCCAAGTATAATGACTGGCTTCCTGTGATTCCAATTCCACGTTGATCCAGTCCAGTTCCCACTCGTTTTGCAGCATGGCCCCATAACGATTACGCGCGCCTTGCTTGTCGGCAAAAATCTCCACCGGTTCCGCGGCATACTGGTTCAATAGTTCTCGAACCAGTTTTGCCCCCACGTCAAACAACAACAGGCTTTTATTTTGTGCATTTCGCGCCAGTTGCGCATTGTACTCCGCCGGCCAGAGCGCGGCCGCCCGTAGCTGCAACAGTTCCACACTCTCATTCCGCAATTCACGGGCCAATTTGTCTGCGGGAAATAATTCCTCGGGGGTTTGAGCGAGGGGCAGGGCACACTCTTCGCGCCATTCCCACGGCTGCCGCGTCGAGTCCGGGAACATCCCCAACCCGGCCAAAAAATTTAGCAAGTCGGTCGAGACTGGCTGATGGCTGGCCACCGTGGGTGAGGCGCTTTGCCGCGCTAGCCACTCGGCCGCGACCCGGGACAGCGACAAGACACCCCGCTCTAACTCGGAAAATCCCCCCCGCCCATGCACGAGCTTGGAATCGGCGATCCACAACGGGGGGACGGGGCCGGCGTTGTCAGGCTCGGGAGGCGCAGGGCTGATAAACCGCCGCAACCGATGATACAAACTTAAACAGGGGCAATCATCCGGTACCCGCCACGCGCTGACGGCCACCACCAAGGGACCCAGCGGCGGCCCATAGCCCGCCTCATCCCAGCCAATCAAAATCATAAGGCACCGCCATGAACAATAGGAAAAGTTATGGAAACTGCCATTTGCCTAGACTTGCCGGGGCCAGCCGCCGCATCTAGCCGGGATACTGGCTAGCTAGTATCCTGGGAAGTAGGTTAAATAGCCAATTGCCCGTGCCATCTAAACTTCGCCCACCCCGCGTACCTTATCATGCTGCGAATCACCAATTTGCGTAAGTCCTATCGTGATCCCGCCGGCGGGGAAATGCCCATATTAGAAATTACCCAGTTTGACATTCCCGCCGGAGGACAGACGGTCCTGGTTGGGCGCAGCGGCTGTGGAAAAACGACCCTCTTGCACACGATCGCGGGAATCATCCGTCCCGATGCCGGAGAAGTGCTGGTCGATCAAACCGACATCACCAAACTGGGCGAGGCGGTCCGCGACCGCTTTCGCGCCAGTAAAATTGGCTACGTGTTTCAAACGTTCAACCTGCTGCCAGCGTTTTCCGCCCTCGAAAACGTGCTACTCGGCATGACGTTTTCCAGCAAGGGGGCTGATCGTGCGCGGGCGGAAGAACTACTCGCACGGGTCGGCCTGGGCCATCGCCTGCAGCACAAGCCGGGGCAATTATCCGTGGGAGAACGCCAGCGCGTCGCGGTAGCGCGGGCGCTGGCCAACCGTCCTAAACTGCTTTTGGCCGACGAGCCGACGGCAAATGTGGACACCCGCAACCAGCAGGGGGTGATTGATCTGATTCGCGAATGCTGCGCCCAGGACCAGGTGAGCTTACTATTGGTCACGCACGCGCCCGAGGTGGCCAGCCAGTTTGAACGGGTGGTCAACCTGGAGGAATTGAATTTGGCGGTGCGGCCGCGACAGGCCACGACCCCAACGCCGAGCGCGGGGGGAGTTGGCTCCGGCAGGTAACCCCCCATCAACGTCACGTCCCCTGATATGCCCCACACGCCTCTTCGCATCGCCAGCGATTTCTGTCCATTGCCAGCGATTATTGACCCAGGACAGAGGATGTTTCGTACAAAGTTCCCATAAACATTTGTCCATCCGCCCGGTGACCTAGGACGCGGTGGACAAAGCGATTAACATCGTAACTAAGCGTTTGTACGCTGCCATCGCACATTACCATGTTAAAAACGGTCGTGTGAGCGGAGCCAAAAAAGTCGGCCCCGCCGCCGTTATTTGCATTGACGTCAAACTGCGGCGGATTTTGGGTACCGCGGATGTTGTCCCAATCATAGGCGACATCCCAACCTTGGTCATCATCCGAGGCCTGGCCGCTTTCGTACAAAGCGGCGTCAATATAGCGCTCTCCGGCCAAATAGGTCTTGGACTGGCCATCCTTGATCGCACTGGAGGTCCACTCACTGCGGATCGAAACAATCCCCGTGGTGTTGTGGTCCCTAGAGTAATTATTTCCCGCGGTTTCCAGGGGTTTCCATTGTGCGTTGGTAAACGTGAGTGCATTTGCTTGCGGACCAAATTCAGGAATTCCCGCAAAGGCCACATCCCCTCCGTTCGCCGCATAATCCGTGCGAGCGATGCCGTTGCGTATCAGGTTATTGTCCATATTCACATAACGGGGATTGGGCATGGCCCACGTCAATGCGCGGCGGCGGGTGGGACAATTAAAGACAGCCACGGGCGTCGCGGCCCGCTTGGCGTGCTGCTGATGTTTTAGGGTTTGATTTACCACGCCCTTGCCTAAGTCATGCAACGCGGGTTCTTCAATGTAGGGCAAAATATTATAAAACCAACTTCCGGGTTGCTTGCGGGTAAATCCCCGGTCGGCGTCCCCCGCCCAGCCCCAACCCCAACCCCCCGTTGGATAAAACTTTTGCGCAGTTTCATGGAGCTTAGCCCCGGTCCCCAGGTTGCGCAGGTTGTTTTTGCACTGGACGCGGTTGCCGCTTTCGCGAGCTTGTTGCACCGCGGGCAAGAGCATCGACACCAAGATGCCGATGATCGAAATCACCACCAACAACTCAACCAGGGTAAAGCCGCGCGTGACGGGGCGTGAACAACGATTTGCGGGCAGGGAATGGATCATCGGATGGTTCTTGGTGTTGGCGGAATGGGCGCGGAGCGATCCGCAAAAACGTTGAAAATCAGGGAAAAATGACAAAAGTGGCGGGATTTATTGGGCAATCTCGCTCGAGTCGATAAAGCGGCCATTGATCTGCTGGCCGTCGGCGCGATTTCCCAGGACCCGATTCAAATCCTTATTAATGGTGTAGGCTAGCGACTGCACGCTGCCATCGCAAAACGCCATGTTAAAGGTTGTGGTATGCGCCGAGCCAAATAATTCCCAGCGGTCGTTGCTAATCCGGATAAAGTCGTTTTCCGGGGCACGATGCGTCCAGCGCGTGCTGTCGTTATTGTAGCCGGTGTTCCAGCCTTCGTTATCGTCGTTGGCCTCACCCGATTCATAATCACTGCTATAGATGTGCCTTTCTCCCATGAGATAGGTTTTGCTGGAACCATCCTTGATCATGGCCGGGGTGCATTCGCTCCGGACATAAATCACCCCCGTGGCATTTAAACCCGGGGCATAACTAGCGGCATCGATCGCGGCGGGTTTGCCATTGAGCAGATTGGGGCCCGCCCCTTCGTGGTCCCCCTGGCCGAGATCGCCGGCATTGGCGGCGTAATCCGTGCGTCCAATCAGTCGGGGGTTATTAATGTTATGAAACAGTCCCGGCAGCTTGAACGGCAAACCTTGGGGAATGCGCCGCGAAGGACAATTCATGAACGTGAGCGGGGTTTCAGTCCGGATGCGCCCTTGCTCGCGCTTGATGGCTTCGGGCTGGCCTTTGCCCAAGTCATGCAGCGCGTTTTCCTCTAAATAGGGGAGCAAATTGTAAATCCACCCGCCAACTTGCCGACGAGTAAACCCCCGGTCGGGATCGCCCGTCCAGCGGTACCCCCAACCACCCGATGGCAAAAAACGCTGTGTTTGCAAGTGGCTTTTACAGGCGGTCGCCAGGTTTTTTAAATTATTTTGGCAGGACAAGCGATTCGCGCTTTCCCGCGCTTGTTGCACCGCGGGCAAGAGCATTGACACCAGAATGCCAATGATCGAAATCACCACCAACAACTCCACCAGGGTGAAGCCGTTAAGTGTATTTTTATTTATCATGGAAAAAATGCCTACAAAAGTGCGAAGCTTATTCAATGCTTTCCGTGCTTTGCATGACGTTATTGAACAATTGCCCGTCGTCTCGACCACCTAACACAAAATGCACACGGGTATTGATTTCGTGGGATATTTGTTTTACCGCCCCATCGCACATGCCCATGTTAAAGGTGGTCGTGTGCGCGGAACCAAAGTTCTGGTTTCCTTCCCCTTGGCGGTTGGCCGGGACCATTTGATCATTCAGCGGGGGAATAACACTGACCGTATTGCCGCGCTTTTCGCCAGTCCACCGATTAACGTCCCAGTCATACCCGGAATCCCAGCTTTGGTCGTCATCCGATGGGTTTCCCGTGTCATAGGTGGTGAAATGCAAATACCTCTCGCCTAGGATATAGGTTTTGGAGGTGCCATCGCGGACCATCGCGGCGGTTACTTCGCTGCGAATGTAGGTAATGCCATTATGGTTCAGCAAGTTTGTTCCGTTATAAAAATTATCCACAGCCTTGCCCGCGCCGGGCGTGTTCTTTAGCACGTTGGTTAAGAATGTCAGGCTCTCTGGGCCGCTGACTTGGTTGCCGCTCCAGTTCTCAAAACCCAAGTTCCCCCCATTGCCCGCGTAATCATTGGTGGCAATCTGCGTCGGATCCTGGGCATTGATGTAATCAAATTTTTTAAATGGGCGGGTCTCGGCCCGACGGCGGGTGGGACAGCTATACAATGAAATAGGGGTTGCCATGCGCCGGCCCGCGGCTTGTTCCTTGGCCAGTTGCGCCTGTCCCTTCCCCTGGTCATGCAGCGGACCTTCTTCAATAAACGGCAGGATGTTGTACATCCACCCACCCGGCTGTTTGCGGCTAAACCCCAAATCCGGATCCCCCGCCCAGCGATACCCCCAGCCACCCGTGGGATAATGCTTGTGTTGGGAAAGATGTTGCAGACAGGCTTGGGTCATGTTGCGCACATTGTTAGCGCATTGTGCACGACGGGCGGTTTCCCGGGCTTGTTGCACCGCGGGCAAGAGCATTGACACCAGAATGCCAATGATCGAAATCACCACCAACAACTCCACCAGGGTGAAGCCGTGTTGTTTGACAGATGCCTTCATAGTGTTCCTGGCGAATCAATTTATGGCTAGCGCCCCCCGCTCTCGCCAAAAAGTTTCGCTTGCAGAGATAAGTCCAGACCCGCCCTTGATAGCCCGGGCTGGCCCAAAGTCGATTATCTCCCCACGTTTGGGAGAAGTCAAGGAAATGGCGAAATAACCGTACTGCGGGGGGCATTCGCTTGCGCAAAATTTGGCAAAATCCACGAGATCGGCCTTTTTTACCTAGTTGGCCGATTTTTCTGGTAAACCACCCAGAAAAAAGGTATATTTGGGGCGTTCAAACGAATATATTTCGCGCTTTCCGCACTCCTCCCCCACGGCCCGCGTAAATAGGATGGTAAATAACGGGGAGATCCCCTCCCGGGGCGGCCTTGATCCCCTGCACGGCCTGCCTGTGACGCCAGACCGCGTCCTGGCAACTTAATAATTTAGAACTTCAACCCACACAATTCATATTTTTGGGCACTTTCCTTAGGAGGTTGTCGATGTCGGAAAATAATAATTCGCAAGATTGGCTAAGATCAGGTCGGGACAATCCGTACGCCTTTTTAGGCGGGACACCGGTCGCCCTGGCCGAGGAATCGACCCGCACAACGTTTATCCGCCGGGTTTACACCCACATGTTTGGCGCGGTGCTGGCCTTTGCAGCGTTGCAGTTTGTGCTGTTAAATACCCCTGCCGCGGCAACCCTGACCGGTTTCTTTTACGGAACCCATTACGGGACATTCATCCTGCTGGGCATGATGATCGGCGCGAGCTGGCTGGCCAGTTACTGGGCCCATAGCGCGATTTCCTTGCCGGTGCAATACGCTGGCTTGGGATTGTACGTGGTGGCCCAATCGCTAGTGGCGGCGCCGCTGTTATACGTCGCGAATCATTCATTTCCGGGGCAGCATCTGATTGAGTCAGCCGCGCTGATCACGGTGGCGGTGTTTGCCGGGTTGACGGCGGTGGTATGGTTTACCAAGGTCGATTTGTCCTTTATGGGCAAGATTTTGACCGTGGTGGGGATCACCGCCTTTGCGACCATCATCGTGGGAATGATCTTTGGGTTTACGCTGGGGATCTGGTTTACAGGATTGATGATCGCCCTGGCATGCGGTTACATCATGTACGACACCTCGATGATCCTGCATCACTATACCGAGGACCGTTATGTGGGCGCCGCGCTCGAACTGTTTGCTTCGGTCATTATGCTGTTCTATCAGATTTTGATTTTCCTGATGAAGCTGCAGTCGCGAGACTAGATTTACGCTGTCGCGGGGCTGGATTCACGCAGTCGCGGGATTGGGTTTGCCCCGACCCGCGATTGATGGGCAATACGGGTCCTGGCGTTTTTTGCCAATCATGACTGGTGGCGGCTCATGGACTTTTTTACACAAGCGGCACCCTGTTAAATCAGCGGTGCCGCTTGTGCTGTTTAGTTGGGTTATGTGCTAATGACTAAATTCCATCAACCAAATGCCATACTCCACTCCTCCAAACTCAAGCCACCAATACCACGCGTTGGTCCGCGCTCCGCTACGCGTCGCGGCTAACCTTTCCGCTCTTCACCATCCACTTTCCACCATCTACTTCCCACTTGCTCCCCATGCCTCCCGCCGAACCCGACACGCGCGATCCGCTTTATTTGCAGGGGATCGAGCATTTTAACGTCTGCGACTTTTTTGAAGCGCACGAGGTCTGGGAAGAACTTTGGACCGAATATCGGGGACCCGCCCGCCAATACTATCAAGGCCTGATCCAAGCCGCCGTGGGCCTGTTTCATTTTGGCAATGGCAACATTCGCGGAGCCAAAAAACTGTACCATAGCGTCAAAGGGTACCTCGAACCGTACCGCCCCCACTACCTGGGCCTGGACTTGGAAAAGTTTTTGTCCGAATTTGAAGCTTGCTTTGCCCAAGTGGCCGCCAGTACCGAGGAATTTCCCCAAATCGAGATCGATCCCGATTTAATCCCCGAAATTCATCTCGCGCCCGAAGCCGCGTAAATCCGGGTGCGTTTTCGTGGCTGGGTCCAAAAAACATCCCTGGCGGCGAGCTGGCCCCCTGCTAACACGGACGCGGGACTCTCAACCTGGCGGAAATGCCAGTTTGGTTCTCTTGATAAATATTTTGTAAAAAACGCTTTTCTTTGAGGGCGGGATCGGGGAAAATGCCCCAGGAGTCCATGCTCAGGGAGTCGTTCCCCCCCGTCTGTTGTTTTCATTTTATCGCCCATGCCCGACCATCACGCCGCACAGACCGAATTGACCGCGACCCTGTTGGAGCACAACCAGCGGTTACTGGACGCCATTTTTGCGGGGGACTGGAAAACCTACGCCGAATTGTGCGATCCGGGGCTGACCTGTTTTGAGCCGGAGGGGCTGGGGCATTTGATCACGGGATTGCCGTTTCATAAGTATTATTTTGATCTCCCCGCGGGGGGCCCGGCGACACAGATCCAGGTGACGATGGCCAGTCCCGTGGTCCGTCCCCTGGGAAGTGACGCGGCCCTGGTGCTGTACACCCGGCTAACGCAGGTGGTCACGCCCAGCGGTCCGGTAACCAAACGGGTGGAGGAAACCCGCGTCTGGCACAAGCAGTCCGGGGGCTGGAAACTGACGCATGTGCACCGGTCGCTGCCGGGATAGGGGGGAGTTAAAGATTTTTAACAATTACGCGACATGTCATTAATTTTTTTACTTTAAAAACTACCAACGAAATCGCAAGATTGGATTTAAGTCATCGAATGAGTCACCAGTCCATCCTCAACACTCGTTTCAATCACACACTTTCACACTCACTATTGGATCAACTAATGCGCACACCCTATTTCAATCACTTGTATAAGTCTGGCCTGGCAGTGGCATGCCTCTTTGTGGCTGTTCACTTATTTCCCACCCCCGTTCATGCCCAGCTTGCCCCGACCCCCGCGCCCGCCGCGGTTCATAACACGCACTTTCTTCCCGCCGAACCGCTTTTTGCGGGTTGGGCCAGCCCCGGTCCGGCCTTGCAGAACCCCGACTTGGCCAAGCTGGCCAAAATGTTCGAGGAACTTTCCGAGATGAAGGAATCGACCGGCATCACGCTGGCCGATGTGGATTCCGTCAAATCCGCCCTGGTGGTCGCAGACCCCCGCCAAGTCCAGGCCCCCCAGGGGGGCTTTAGCATACGCTTTGCGACGCCCGCCGCGCTGCAGTCCTACGCCGCGACCATGCTTAAAAACTTTCAACCCGGCGAAAAGCTGGGAAATTTTCCCACCTTGCAACGGGAGGCCGATACCTGGAACCCCCAAACCCAACAGGTCGAAAAAATCCAAAACACCTTTATCCAGACCGATGACCGGACGCTGGTCTTTGTCATGGATGCCAAACTGGCCAATACCGTGCAGGCCCTCAACGGCGCTCCCGTCGATAAACCCGAATGGGGGGCGGAATTTGCCAAAATGGCCAACAAACCGCTCGTGGGCGTGGTCGATCTCAAGCAAGTTCGGGAATTGGTCAAAGCCCAGATGGGGGACCGCAGGCCCGAGGGGATGGAAGGGATGATTTTTAACAGCTTTGCCACCCTGTGGGAGCAGTCCGACTTTGCCGTGGGGAGTGTCGAGTTTTACCCCGTGCCGCAACTGAATGCCTTGGCCATCTGCCCGGATGAAAAAGGGGCTAAGCGGGTCGAAGGGACCATCAAGGGGTTGATCGCCCTGGGTAAGTCGTTCCTACCGGTTGCCAAGCAACAAATGCTCAAGCTGGACGCCAATAACCCCGAAAAGCCCGGGGAGAAGTTCTTTGCCGAGCTGGAACAACTGGTCAAAAATGTGGAGATCAAACAATCGGCCAACACCGTCAACCTGACCGTAAAGACCAGCGAGACACTCATGCCGCTGGCGGTTAAGTTTTTGGAGCCGGTCCTCAAGCAGGCCCGCGCCGAAGCCGACCGCATGCGCGAAATGAACAACGTGCGGCAAATCGCGCTCGCGATGATGAATTATGAGCAAGCGCACGGGCATATGCCCCCGGCGGTGGTCCTAGGCCCGGATGGCAAGACCCCCCATAGCTGGCGCGTGGCGATCCTGCCATTTTTAGAGGATGGGAAGTTGTACAATGAATACAAACTGGACGAACCGTGGGATAGCGAGAACAACAAAAAAGTCCTGGCCAAGATGCCAGCGGTGTTTCGTTCGGTCAAGGCTAAGCGCGACAGCGTGCATAGCAATTACTATGTGTTGACATCCGCGGGAGGCATTTTTACCGCCGAACCGGCCAAAGCCGGGTCAAAGTTTACCACCATCACCGACGGTACCAGCAATACGCTCTTGGTAGTCGAGGCCACCCGGGAAATTCCCTGGACCAAGCCCGAGGACATCAGCGTGGAAAAGGGAAAAGTCCCCATGCTGGGTGCAAAAGATGCCAAATACTTTATCTCCGCGACGGCCGACGGGGCGTCGTATAGCCTAAAGACGGATGTGGACCCCACGGTGTTTTGGAATTTGGCGAGTAAGTCCGACGGCCAGTTGGTCAATATCGACGATGCCCTGACCGAGGAGGAAAAAGCTCGTCGTCCCCGGCCGCCAGCGAACTTTAACGCCCCTCCGGGAGCATTTCCGGGTGGAGGACCGGGTGCGTTACCACCTCCCGGCGGGCAACCTTTGCCCCCTCCGGGCGCATTTCCCGGGGGAGCACCAGGGGCTGTTCCGCCTCCGGGCGCCCAGGCATTGCCCCCTCCTGGCGGATTGCGCGGGTCGGACGCGGTTCCCCCGCCCAAGAGGGTCGAAACCCAAAAGGCCCCGGCCACTCCCCGGTAACACCTGTTGGGGGAAACTTGCTAACGATCAAGTAACCGTAGATTCGTCCCGGCGGGGCTTTTCCAGCAGGAAAACCCCGCCTGTCGTTTTTGTCACGAAAGTGCCGCCAACACCTGGTGCAAATGCCGCCCGGTATGGCTGGCATCGCAGGTGGCGACTTCCTCCGGCGTGCCACACACGACAACCCGCCCCCCCGCGGCGCCACCTTCTGGTCCCAAATCAATCAGATAATCCGCGGCTAACATCACATCCACGTTATGTTCGATGACCAGCACCGTGTGCCCGGCATCCACCAACCGCTGCAAAACCTCCAACAACCGGGCGATATCGGCAAAGTGCAACCCCGTGGTGGGCTCATCCAACACAAACAGGGTCTTGCCCGCCGCCCCTCGGCCCAGTTCCGCCGCCAGCTTGATGCGCTGCGCTTCTCCTCCGGATAGCGTCCCCCCGGACTGGCCCAGTGTCAGGTATCCCAACCCGACCTCGCATAGGCAAGTCAACATCGGCGCGAGCAGCGGCACATTGGCAAAGAACGCCGCGGCCGCCTCGCACGACAGTTCCAGAACCTGGTCGATGGAGTGTCCACGGTAAAAAACTTCCCGCGTGGCGGCGTTATAGCGCGTCCCCTGGCACGCCGCGCAGGGGATCAGCGCATCGGGCAAAAAGCTCATCGCCACGCGCCGTTCCCCTAGTCCCTGGCAATCCTCGCAGCGGCCCCCCTTGACGTTAAAGCTAAACCGATTTGGCCGATAACCGCGCTGCTTGGCCAATTTGGTCAGGGCAAACAACCGCCGGATTTCATCCAGCAGTCCGCAATACGTCGCGGGCGTGCTACGGGCGGTCCGGCCAATGGGCTGCTGGTCGATTCGCACGATTCGCTCCAACTGCCGCACTCCCCGCAAGCTATCAAATTCCCCGGGTTGCTGCGTGGCGCCGTGCAACTGCCGGGCGACCTCCCGCGCGAGTGTCCCATTAATCAAAGTGCTTTTACCCGAACCGCTTACCCCCGTCACGCAGACCAGCAAGCCCAAGGGAATCGTCACATCCAGATTTTGTAGATTGTTGGCCCGACAACCGCTGATGACCAATTGCCGCGAACTTTTGACCGGTCGCCGCGCCCTTGGCCGCGGCACGCGCAGCCGCCCGCTGAGGTAGCCGCCGGTCAAGGAACCCGCATCCGCGCAAACCTGGTCCGGCGTCCCCAAGGAGACAATTCGACCTCCATGCACGCCGGCGCCCGGGCCCATATCGATCAAATAATCCGCGGCTAGCATGGTGGCGGCGTCATGTTCGACCACGATGACGCTATTTCCCTGGGTTTGCAGATCGCGGAGGGATTCGATCAACCATTCGTTATCGCGGGGGTGCAGCCCGATCGAGGGTTCGTCCAAAATGTAGCACACCCCCACCAAGCCGGACCCGATGCTAGTCGCCAGCCGGACGCGCTGCAGTTCGCCGCCGCTCAGCGTGCTGGCTGGGCGGGAAAGCGTCAGATAAGAGAGGCCCACGCGCCGCAAGAAGGCCAAGCGGCTGGTGATCTCCCGCGCCAAGGGCTCAAAGACGGGGCGGTCGCGGGGGGGGACATCCAGGCTGTCAAACCAGGCGGCTAATTCCGCGCAGGCCAGGGATATCAGCTCGGGGAGGGTGATCCCTTGCCAGCGAACCGCGCGGGACAGGGGTTGCAGGCGGCTACCGTCGCAACCGGGGCAGCGGACTTCCGCGCGCAAGCCAGCCAGTTCTTCGCGCCGCGCGGGGCGCAGCGTGGTGACGTATTCTTGTTCCAGCAGATTCTTAAGCCCGATAAATCCATTTGGAACACCCCGCCAAAGTTCCCCGCGCAAGCTAGCGGGATAATCGGCCAGGGGGGTGTTAAGCGCGAGTTGATGCGCGTCCAGCCACGGTTGCAGCGCGGCATGATAGGCGGCCAACCGTTTTGACGACAGCCCGCGCCAGGCGGCGCAGGCCCCGTCCGCCAATGATCGCGTTTCATCCGGCAACACCAGTCGCGGGTCCAACTCGTGTCGGTTGCCCAGTCCCTGGCAGTCGGGGCAGGCTCCTTGCGGGCTGCCAAAGCTGAACGAGCGCGGCTCGATCTCGGGATAGCTGGTTTGGCACCCGGGACAGGCGGAGAGCGTGCTAAACAGCGTCTCGGTCCAGACCGTGGCGTCGCGTCCATCGGGATGCTTGACCAGTTCCGCGCCAGCGGGCAACTCGCACACAATGACCGCGCCGTTTCCCTGGTCAATGGCCAGCCGCAGCGATTCCGCCAGCCGCTTTTGGATCTGTTCGCGGATGATGATCCGGTCGATCACCGCCTCGATGGTGTGGCTTTGCCGGGGATTGAGCTCGGGCGGGGGATCGATATCCACCACCGCCCCATCCACCCGCGCGCGCAGAAACCCCGCCTTGCGAATCTGCTCAAACTCGTCCAGATGCTTCCCTTTCTGGGCCAATACCCGCGGGGCCAACAGCATCAGCTTTGTCCCCACGGGGCGTTCAGTCAGGTCGCGCTCGATTTCCTCGGCGGGGCGGGGGCGGATGGGAATCTGGCAACGGGGGCAATGCGGCACGCCCAGGCGGGCAAAGAGCACGCGTAAAAAGTCGTAAATTTCAGTGATGGTGCCGACGGTGCTGCGGGGATTTTGGTTGCCGGCGCGCTGGTCGATCGCCAGGGTGGGTTGCAGGCCATCCAGCCAGTCGATATCGGGCCGTTCGAGCTGCTGGATCAGCTTGCGCGCGGAAATGCTAACGCTTTCCAGGTATTGGCGTTGTCCTTCGGCAAAGAGCGTGTCAAACGCCAGAGAGCTTTTGCCGGAGCCGCTGGGTCCCGTGATCACGACCAACCGATCGCGGGGGATGTCCACGTCCAGGTTTTTCAGATTATGCGTCCGCGCGCCGCGCAGGCGCAGCGCGGAACCGCTGGGGGGGGCTGCATCCGGCGACTGGGACGGGTGATTCATCCGCGATTGTTCCCGCGCTGGTCAAGGAGCGCCGCCAGCGATGGGTGAGGTGACTGTTGTTTGCGTGCTGGTTGTTTGCGCGGCATAGGACCAGACAACCTCCCGTGTGGTGGCCGCCAGTGGCAACTTCACTTCAAACCGGATCCCCTGCGGCAGCACCTGGGCGGTCTTAATCTTAGCCGCGGCCGGTTCCTGCATTTCGATTTCCACCTCCGCCACCGTACAGAGCGGCGGACAAAAAGCCACATGCGCCCAGGCCAACTCTTGCGTCGCGTCCAGGATCACGCGGACCGAGCCGACAATTACCTCCTGGCCATTCTCCAGCCGCAGCCGCCGCTGTTCCTGCGTGGCCGCCGGTTCCGACCACAGCCAAGGGCGTTCATCGTCCGCAATTTCCAAAATTTGTTCCGTGACTTGCGGGTATTCGGTTGATTCCGTTCCGGCGGTTATTTCGTGTGCCGAGTTTACCAGTGGTGACGCTGTTTCTGGTGTGAGATCCAAGATTCGCCGCCGGATTCTTTGTACAAGCGGCCGCCGGGAGAGCCAGGGGAGTGTCCATGGTCCTGCCGCCCCCAGCAAGATTTCGCTACCTATCGCCACCCAGAGGAGCGTGATCCCCAGCGCGCTCGTTCCGTAGGTGACCGCCGCTCCCAGCAGCGCCAATCCCACGCTGGGCAAGAGTTGCGCCGCCAGGGCGCGATCTTTGCCTGGCAATGGGATAGAATTTGTCCAGCCGCGCAGGCCTAGGCGCAAGCCCACACTACAAAGCGGCCAGAGCAAGGCCAAGAGCAAATATTCCCTCCAAGTCAGCGGCGTAGAAAACGCCCCCGCGATCCGCCGCAACCATAGCAAGCAGGCCAATCCCAGCCAAGCCGCTAGTAGGCCCCAGGCCCAGCGTCCAGCCCAGGTGGGAAAGGCCCAAGGCCGCATGGATGAGCTAGAGGGAGGGAATGGATGTGTGGAAAAAGTCGAGGGGAAAGCCATGGCGTGCTCCGTATCGCGGTAGGCACAGGCTGCGTGCCAAATCCGTAGCGGAACTTGCCAAAGTTCCAAAATATACGTTATCACACACAGGCCACTGGAACTACTTGGCCGCTTTGGCCAGTTCGTCCTTGCGGTGCGTACTTTCCCAGGTAAATTCGCCCGGTTTCCCCGTGCGGCCAAAATGCCCCCCCGCCGCCGTCGGCCGATAAATGGGCCGCCGCAAATCCAAATACTTAATAATGCCACTGGGGCTTAGGGGGAATAACTCGCGGGCGATGGCACACAGCTTTTCATCGCTGATTTTGCCGGTCCCCTGGCTATCGACATGCACACTGACCGGATCGGACACGCCAATGGCATAGGCCAATTGCACTTCACAGCGATCGGCCAAACCAGCGGCCACCAGGTTCTTAGCCACATGCCGGGCCATGTACGCCGCGCTGCGGTCCACCTTGGTCGGGTCCTTGCCGCTAAACGCTCCGCCGCCATGCCGACCCCAACCGCCATAGGTATCGACGATGATCTTGCGCCCCGTCAGGCCGCAATCCCCCTGCGGCCCCCCCACCACAAACCGCCCCGTGGGATTGATATGGTATTTAATATTCCCTTTGACCAACTCCGCCGGCAGGGCGGGTTCCACGATTTGTTTAATAACATATTCCTGAATCGACGCGTGGCTCACTTCCTCATTATGCTGGGTAGAGACCACGACCGTGTCGATCCGCACTGGTTTGTTCCCCTCAAATTCCACCGTCACCTGGCTTTTGGTGTCGGGCCGCAGCCAATTGACATGCCGTAGTTGCCGGGCCTCGGTCAGGCGATTGATAATCCGATGCGCGAGCGCGATCGGTAGCGGCATGAGCTCGGGAGTGTCGTTGCACGCATAGCCAAACATCAGCCCCTGGTCCCCCGCTCCCACATCCTTCCCCGCGGCGGTGTTGTCGTTCACCCCCTGGGCGATGTCGGGGCTTTGCTTATCCAAGGTCACCATGACGGCGCAGGTATCGGCGCAGATCCCCATTTGGTCGTCGGTATAGCCCACGTCCCGTATGACGCCGCGCACGATTTGTTGATAATCAATCACCGCGTTGCTGGTGATTTCTCCCGCGACCACCGCCACGCCGGTGGTAACCAGCGTTTCGCACGCCACGCGACTCAGCGGGTCTTGGGCCAACATGGCATCTAAAATTCCGTCCGAGATTTGGTCGGCCAGTTTGTCGGGGTGGCCCATGCTGACGGATTCGCTGGTGAACAAGTATTTTCCAGAAGCCACGTTGACCCACTCCTCAAGCAAAAAAAGGGCAAAAAACGCCAAAATGGTGGCGTGCCGCGATCAGGCAAAAATCGCTGAACCGTGATCAAAGTTAGAGTATAAGAACTTTTCCGCCAGAGGGGAATGCGGGGCGCGTTCCCCACCGAACATGGGCCGCGGCGCTTTGCGCGGTCGCCGCGAATGCCCGCCGCATAAGGCAGCAATTACCCTAAGTCATTGCCGGGAATAGCCTTACCACCACCAACGGCGCACCGCGTCATAGACTTCGTGAAAGAGCACAAACCCCCAGGGATGTCTGCCGCAGGGAATTCTGGCTACTACTTCGCCCCCCGGAGTTAACGCCGGATGCGCATCGCTATCTACCGTTGACAGTTTTTTGGCATTATCCAGGCTAATCGCTGAACGATCCGGGGTATTGCCGTGCAATGAAGTGGAAATCATGGCCACACCCAACACCCCCGTCCCCCAGACAGGATCGGTTTCGCTGCGCAGGGCCAGACTGGTCAGCGTGCCGCTCCACTGTACATCCGGGTTAAGCTGGGGATAAAGGGTGATCGCTAAACCATCTTCAGATTTCGACCGGGCGGATTTTACATAACCCAGCACTTCGTCCGGAATGCGCAGTTCGGCCTGCCAGGGCCCAGCACAATCGGCCACGGTTAAGAGCGCCTGGCCCCTGGCGACGGGTCGTCCCCGCCAATCGGACTGGGGGTTCCAGGTAAGAATAGTTCCCCGCATGGGACTGAGCAGTTTAAGGCTGGCCAGGCGCTCATTGACAATCGTCAACTGTGCTTGGGCGGATTGCAATGTGGCGGCGATTTCGGCTTCCTCCGCGGTCAGGCGTTCCCGCTGGGCGGGGTCCGGGTTAGGCGTGGATCCGGATTGCAACCGCAAGGCTAGCAGGCTTTGCGCCCGTTTTTCGGCGGTGGCGATTTCCCCTATTAATTGCAACTGCTGCTGTGTCAATTCGGGGCTTTCAAGTTGAGCCAGCAGTTCATTTTGTTGGACCTGATCGCCATGTCCAACGGTAATGGATGACACGATAGCTGGTTCCGGGGCAAAAATCTGCCGCCGGTCGCGCGGCCATAATGTTCCTCGGACGGTAATTTGCAGTTCCGCTGGCACCAGACACAGGGCGGCCAGTAAACCCACGGCCGCTAGTCCCGCCAGTCGGCCCATGGTCAGTCCGCGACGGCGCGCGCGCCGCCCGGCGTTACCCCACCAGCGTAAAAGTTTAATACCCGGCAAGTCGTCCGTCACTCGGCGTTGCTCTAGTTGCGCGGCGGCGGATTGGAGCAGGGGGGGCCAAAGTGATTTCGGCTCGGAGGTGTGGCCGGATATTGCCGAGGATGGGGATAGAGCGTCGTTGGCGGTTGGCGTTTGGAACCACTCGATAATAAATAGTCCCCGGGGGACAAAAGGGTTTTCTGTCAGGTCCGCGGCGGGGATATCAACCGTCGGGGGCCCCGCCCATCCAGCAAGACGCACCGCAATTCGCAAGGTATCGACCGCGACCCCTTGATCATCCAGGGTTGGGTGAAGGACTTGACCGTTGGCACGGGGCGATGTCGTGGCGTCGGAGCGCGCAGCCTGGGAAGCGGGGGGAAGAGGGCACGCCTGCCAGGGAATCGCCAGCAGCCCAATGGCCGCGGTCTCTTCGACATAGCGTTCCCACCACTGCGTCAGTGGGGTTGGATGAGCGGCTTGTTCGGATGTCTCCGCACAGTTTGCAAAAGCGACATCATTTTGTAGGTATGTCGGGGGGACATGGCCAAACCACCGCGGTTGGGGATGCAAGCTGAATTCCGTGGCCAATTGCCGCCAAAGCTGCGCGGTCCGACTGCGGGCATCCGCCCGCGCAGAGCCGCTAACCGCCAGCGGCATATAAGGATCACTGGCGGTTTCGCCGCGAGTGGTCAAGATCGCCACCCGGTCGCAAACCAGCGCGGCGGTCAGGTCCTGGACGGCGGTTTGCGCGGCCGCAATCAACGTGGGTGCCGCCGCCAATCGCTGTGTCAACCGCCATAAAGTCCGCCAGCGGGTATGTTCGTCGGGCAGGCGGGCCAGCCGCCAACGGCGCAAACCATCGGCGGCAATGTCCACCAGCGCCAGCAGATACTGCGTTGCGGCGGGAGCCAGCGGCGGCGAATCCGCGGGAAGAAGCAATTCCCAGAGAAGCGTTTCGCCCGATTCGATGGACTGAATGAGGGTGACAAGATTGCCGTTTTCCGGGAGACGAGACAAACGTGGTTCGAGCGCCGGCGGGGATGTTGTGCCGTGATGATTTAGCGATTGCTCCCAACGGGCAAGCTGTTGCGCCGTGGGTGCTTTCGTCTGTTGTGAATCAGCCGCTAACTCTTGAGAAGCGGCGTTATTTTCAGAATTTGGCGTATTCGGTGTGGGGCTTAGACCAGCACCAAGATTCAACGAATCCAGGATTTCCCAACGCGAGCGCTCATTTTTGTAAGCGAGCGTGGCTACTAAAGCCCGGGTGATGCCTAGCGCGCTGGACAGAATCTCACGCCACAACGCGGGAATGTCCCCGGCGGATAACATTTGGTCCAACTTGGCAAGCTGCGATTCCCAGTCGGCGGGTTCAGCCAACGAAAGTTGGGCCTCGTGACGATCGCGAGTCGATCCGGGAGGAAGATGCGGAAGTTGTGTTCGTGAAGACATGGAGTTATTGATTCACGAACAGTTATTTTGACAATAAACAAGTCTTATTTATTCATCAAAAACACAGTCATCTCACAATCGATGAGGTGTTAACTTCTTTTTGCCAATAACTCGACACTTTACCCGTCGCACAAATTTTGGAATCGTGGGGACAAAATTAGGAACCTCGGCATCCAAATGGCAGTCATCCATTTGGCTCTCTTCCAGCTTGCTCACATCCACATTGACAGCAGGATGCGGAACTCTGGCAAGATCCTGGGCCAGCAACGGTTGTGGAACAAAATTCGTCAGCGGATTTAGGTTCATTTCATCCGTAAATTTATTATATCAGCCTGATTTTCGAGGGCATAGCAGATTTAAACTTGATTTTTTAAGGATCGACGCGGCAAGAAGCTGGCATATCCAACCTGCTAAACCAGGCAAATTAGGAAATCTCTGACGCTCTTGGTGTTATTTCTACTTCTAACGCTTTTAGGCATGCCGATGATGAACCAAGCTTTGGCTGTTTTGCCCAGGATTCCGCTTGGGCGGACCTTGCCCACTTTTCCACTTTTGCCAGCATGCCCCCATTCGCACATTTACAGCCGCGCGCCTGGCTTTCTGGGCTGCTAATATTGTCGATCGGGCTGGCGGGCTGCGCGCGGAATCAGGATCAGGTCAAGTTTAACCACGACGCTTTTCAGCATTACCAACGGGTCGCCACGCGGGTGGAATACCCCGACCAGCATTGTACCCCGCCTCCGCCGGATACCGGCCCCCCCGTCACGATTAACGCCCAACCTTTGGCCTTTTGGGATTTGCCGCTGGAACAGGCGGTGCAACTTTGCCTGCAAAATTCCCGCGTGATGCGCGACCTGGGTGGCTTTGTGCTGCGCTCTCCCGCCACCACCCGCAGCATACACACCCCGGCCATCGCCGAACTTGACCCGCGGTTTGGCGTGGAGGCGGCATTATCGGAATTTGACGCTACCTTTGCCGCCCGCACCAGTTGGGAAAAGAACGACCGCGCGCTGAATAACCTGTTGCTAGGGGGCGGGACGAACTTTTTTAAGCAAGATCTAGGGATCGCCCAGGCGCAATTGCAAAAGCGGGCCGCCAGCGGCACGCTGTTTACCGCGCGGCATAATATCGACTACGACGCCAACAGCGCGCCGGCCAATATCTTTGGCAGTGCGTGGAACGCCAACTTTGAGGCCGAAGTCCGCCAACCACTGTTACAAAACGCCGGCTCCCTGTTCAATCGCACCGCCGGGCCAAATAGCACCCCCGGCTATTACACCGGTGTGCTCCTCGCCCGCACCAACACCGACACGGCCATCGCCGACTTTGAGTTGGGCGTGCGCGATTTGGTCAGCAACGTCGAAAACGCCTATTGGGATTTGTACTTTGCCTATCGGGACCTGGATGCCAAAATCGCCGCTCGCGACGCCGCGCTGGAAAGCTGGCGGCGGGTGCAGGCTCTCAACCAGACTGGCCGTAAAGGGGGCGAGGCCGAACGGGAAGCCGAGGCCCGCGAACAATACTTTCGCTTTGAGGAAGAAGCCCAAAACGCCCTTACGGGTCGGCTGGTCGACGGCACCCAAACCAACAACGGCAGCAGTGGCGGCACCTTTCGCGCGACGTCGGGCGTGCATCTGGCCGAGCGGCGGCTGCGGCTGATCATTGGCCTACCAATTAGCGATGGACGGCTAATCCGTCCCGCCGACCAGCCCAAGATGTCCAAAGTGGTGTTTGACTGGGACCAGGCGTTGCAAGAATCCCTGGTGCGGCGGGCCGAACTGCGTAAACAAAGCTGGATCATCAAACGCCGCGAACTGGAATTGGTCGCCGCGCGGAATTTCCTCTTGCCCAACCTGGATGCCACCGGGCGTTACCGCTGGCGCGGCTTTGGCAAGAACCTGCTCGATCCCAACAGCGTCGGCGTGGGGCCGTTTGACAACGCCTACGACAACCTCTTTGGCGGCGATTTTCAGGAATGGCAGTTGGGCATGGAACTAAACATGCCGCTCGGCTTTCGCCGGGGATACGCCGCTTTAAGGCACGCGCAACTGCAACTGGCCCGCGACCGGGCGATTTTGCACGAACAAGAACGGGACGTGCAACTGGGCCTCAGCAACGCGATTGCCGAAGTGGAGCGGGCCTACATGGTCGCCCAGACCAACTACAACCGCCGCGTCGCCGCCAAGGAGCAACTGGTGGCGGTGGAGGTGGCGTTTGAGGCGGATAAAGCCCCCCTGGACTTACTCTTGGACGCGCAGCGGCGGGCCGCCGAATCTGAAAGTCGGTTTCATGGGTCGCTGGTCGATTATTCGCTGGCGATCAAAAACGTCCACTTTGAAAAAGGGACGCTGCTCGACCATAACGAAATCTTTTTAGCGGAAGGCCCCTGGCCAACCGAGGCCCTGGCGGACGCCGTTCGCCGCGATGGCAAGGGCAAACCCCCCTGGCCGCTCAATTACGTCATGCGTCGCGGGCCCGCCATCAATGACGGCCCCGTCCCGCAAGATACCGAGCCGCATTTGCTGGCCGCCACGCAGCCAGCGGGAACAGAGCCACCAAAAGCACAGCCCCCCGCAACTTCAGGGGAAAGCGTCCCACCAGGGAAAGCGGCTCCTCCACAACCTCCGGCAAATACTGCTGCTCCTGTTCGTCGTGTGGAACCGATTCCCGCCCCCCCGACCAGTCCGCGTGTCGCGGCGCCTGCCGCGGTTAATCCGCATATTAAAACAGCAAAGAGCGTTCCGGCGGAAACACAACTCATCCCGTCCCCCGCCCCCTTAACGCATTCCCCGGCTCAACCGGGACAATTTGGCAATAGAACAAACGTGCCAGCGGCGCCATTAGGCGCGGCCACCCCGAATTCCATGCTCAATTTGCCGCCACCCCCCGCGCCGGTCATCCTGCGGACGACCTATGCCCCCTTGCCCAATGAGCCAGCGGAGCGCCTGCCGCCGGTGCGATAAAGGGGGGGTAATGTAGTTTAAATGTGATACCTTCTGATAAAATTTTATTGATGGTAGATAAATCCTTCAAAATGCGAATTGCCGAAGTTTTTCATTTGGCCAATGGTCAAACGATGCTTTGTGGTCACATCACCTCTGGCCCCGGTTATATCTGCGCGGGCCAATACGAGTTGTCGTTGGATGACAAACCCTGGGGGCCGATCGAATTGGCGGGCGAATCAATGAGTGGACATGTCCCCGGGCTGCGGGCGGTTAGCACACGCCAAGCTTTGGCTCTGGATGATAACGCTCTGCTTGGCAAGGAACTGGCCTTTTCCGTGTATGAACACGCGCGGTAAGGGCGTACCCTTTTTATGGGTAACCGCTGTGTGACAACTGCGGGGCTATGCGCGTAACCGCGTTATGGGTGCGATAAATTACGTGGGGCATATGACGTACCCCTTTTAGCCCATACAATCTCCATGACTCCCTACCAAAATTTTCAAAGTTAAGGCAAATTAGTTGCATTAAGTTTCTTCGTATGTCTCTTTGAAGTCCAATAGGCCCAAAGATGCTTAAAAATTTCAAGAACAAAGATTCCTAATGCGAATGCAATAATTAAGGATCGCTCGAAAAATAAGGACCCGGATTATGATACTCCGAATGCCTGCTAGCACGATATTTGGCGTGTTTTCACCGGGAAGTTATTTATCGTGCGCCCCTAAGCGGCAAATTGCTTTTGAAATTACTGGGATATGGCTATATCCCGGTACACGATTGTTGACTAAAGGCAGCGACCCCAAATAAATATCAATCGAGTTTTGCACCTCTAGCGAGGCAATCACAATTAAGCCAAGTATGATAAATTGCAGAATTGAAATTGCAATTGTCAATTTGCTCCCACTCTTGTGTTTCGGAGCGGGCAAGGACAAAATTTCCGGTGATTGATAAGGATTTTCGTCGTTCATGATGCGCAGTTAGAATGAAAGAGCGGCGGCAACCCCCGAAATAGATTTTTTGCGTGCAATTAAGATGGTTTGGCAAATTTACACGGGTCTAAAAGTAAGTTTAACTCTCCCGTCTCTCATCTCACGTCTCCTACTCCCACCTTGTCACGGCACCGGGACGGTGCCTGCTACATTACCACGACACGGGACGGTGCCTGCTACACTCGCACGGCACGGGACGGTGCTTGCTACTTTACCTCGGCACCGGGACGGTGCTTGCAACTTTAGCCACGCACGCCCAACTCCGCCAGCATTTCCGCCGTTTTGTCGTACGCCTCGGCCACCCAAGCGACGATTTTATCCGGCTCGGGCGAATACTCTAGCTCGATGCTGACCGTCTGGTCAAAACCTGTGTCGCGGATCGCGGCCAGGTATTCGCGGATCGGCACCACGCCCCGCCCCGGCGGCAGGTCCCCATGCACGCGGCCGTTGCAGTCGCTAAGATGCACATGCTCGATGAGCCCCTTTAGCCGCGCGACCTGGTCCGGTTGGACGCCCATCAGGCTCAAGTGCGAAATATCGCAGTTCGCCCGGACCGTGTTTGGCAGGCCCACATCGCCGATAAACCGCAGGATGGTGTCCACATCATTAATCAGCGACAATCTAAATGGCTCAAGCTCCAGGGCGATTTTTAGGTCCAGTTGCGCCGCGTATTCGCCAAGCGCGCGGACGTTGTCCACGCCCATGCGCCACTGCTCCGGCGGCGGAATGACTTCCTGTTGCCAGATGTATTCCCCCAGGACCAAGAGCAAATTCGCACAGCGGTATTCATAGCACAGGTCCAGATACCGGCGGCAGCGATCCAGATGAAACCGCTGCACACTGGGATTAAAGTCAATCAGCCCCACGGCCACGCAGGCGACGCTGCGGATGGGAAGGCCCAGCTCTTCGCATGTTTCGGCGATCAACCGCCGCTCGCGCACATCCATGTCCAGCGGATCGGCGAAAATATCGACCGTGTCGAAACCGATTTTCTTGGTCTGTTCCAGGCCAAATTTGGTCCCTTGGCCCGCTTGGGCGAACGCCGAATTGATCAGTCCGAGTTCCATGTTGGAGGAGTGGAGGTTAGAGGTGGGAGACGGGAGGTGGGAGATGGGAGACGGGGGTCGCGGGACGAGGGTAGGGAGGACGTATTAGGCCCGGCGGGTCGAAATCTTTATGGCAATAATAAAATCACCATATTCAATTCGTAATTTTTAATTTGTAATTATCTCCCCCACCTCCACCGCGCGGTGTTGTTTGGCCGATAGATACGCCGCGTCCACGAGCGCCATCGTTTGCAAATTATCCTCCCCCGTCATCGTCGCCGGGGCCGAACCCTCCACCGCGCAGAGTAGCTCCGCCATCGGACCTGCAAACGCGTCCGGAAACCACACCTTGTTCCAACGCGGGCGGTGCCACCGCTTGCCCGCTGTCGTCGTATAATCCAGCGTCGACGGCGTGGGCTTGGGATACTCCGGCCAGCCGATCGTCCCCTGTGCCAGCCCCGTGGTCCCCTCCACCCGCCAGCGAATCCCCAAATCCGCCCCCGCCCCCTCGCGCGCCGGACCCGCCCAAACATCATCCCACGAGGAACAGCGCAGTCCAGGATGCTGGCTGCCGCGCTCATACTCTAGAATGTACAGGCAAATCCCGTCCATATGGACAAAGCGTTTGGCCGTGCGGGGATCGGGCCGGATCGAGGCAAATATCCGCGTCGGCGTCCCAAACCAAAAGCGAAACGTGTCCAGGTGGTGAATCGACATGATTCGCAGCGTGACCCACCCCTGTCGCTCTTGCCACGGCATCCAATGCGGGATCGCCCGCATGTCGATCGTGGCCAAGACTGGCTCACCCAAGGCCCCTTGGGCGAGCAAGCTGTGGCAGGCCCGAATCGACTGGTCATAACGCATGTTTTGGTTGACGACCAGCGTGATCCCCGCCCGCTGGCACAGATCGACGATCTTTTTGGCCTGGGGATAATTCACGCCCAACGGCTTTTGGGCCAGGATGCCGCGAATTTTTCCTTTACGTTTGACGATTTGCTTAATCACGTCAAACTGGTTATCGGGCGGGACGGCGACATCGACGATGCTAACGGCGGGATCGTCCAGAACGGCCAGATAGTCGCTGGTGGCGTGGGGAATTTTATGCCGTTTGGCCGCCGCTTGGGCGGATTTGCCGGAGTGGGAGGAAATCGCCACGGGGTTAAAGCCGGCGGCGCTGTAGGCGACCAGGTGGCAATCGGCCATGATAAATCCCGCGCCAATGCAGCCAATGCCGGGAGAACGGTCGCGCGGCAGCGTGGGGAGGTAGTTGAGCTTGAGGGGCATGGGGGGGTGTGCAATTAAGAATTAAAAATGAAGAATGAAGAATGAAATTGCAGGCATTCCGTACTCTGCATTCTCACTGCTAACTTGCTATCACGGGGGCAAAAGCAAGTTTTGCCCCGCCTCTCTCTCGCCTCCCGCCTCTCGTCTCCCATCTCCCGTCTCTCGTCTCCCATTCCGCCGATACCATCGGCGGCTTTGTAATTGCCATTCCCTGTTCCCCGTTCCCCATCCCCTGATCCCTATTCCCCGTTCCCCTTAACCAACGTCAACGACTGAGCGTCCGGGCGGATTGGTCCTTCGCGTCTTGCAGCCAGGCGACTTCCGCCGTGTCGTCGGCAAAGCGTTTGATCCCGACCTCGCGGATCGCGCTATCCGGCACGCGCGACAGGGGAGTGTAACGTGGATGGTGGGCCTCTTTATACGGATCGTTGCTTTTGGCGTTGTAGCAGCAGATCATCGACCAGCGGGGGTGGTCGGATTTGTTCTGGTCGGACCGGTGCAACAGATTCGCATGAAAGAAAAGCGCGTCGCCGGGGGACATTTCGCAGTACACCACGGGCAGGCGTTCGAGAATGGCGTTGACCCGCTCCATGTTGGCCCCCGCCTGGTCGCCGGTCAAGACATGCTCAATGCGGCCAATCTGGTGGCTGCGGGGGATAACCTGCAGGCAACCGTTTTCGCGCGTGGCGGGATCGACGGCAATCGACACACTGGTCAGGTTGGGCCAGATGACCCCATTCTGGTACCAATAGCCGTAATCCTGGTGCCACGTCCACGCGCCGCCGACCTTGGCGTCTTTCATGATCATTTTGCTGTGGTAATGGTACGCCTCGTCGGCCAGCAGTTTCTCGGCACTGGCGACGATGCGCTCGCAGCGGGCAAACATTCCATAAATGCCGTTGCCGGGATGATTCCACAGCGACAGCCGGACGTTTCCTCCTTCGCCATCCGCCTTGCCAAAGCTGTGCTGGTCAAGCTGGCGGTCTTCCTTGGCCGCGCGGCGCAACAGGTCAATCTCGTCCGGCTCAAACATCCCCCGGGCCAGGTAATAGCCTTCGCGGTGGTATTCCTGAACTTCCTGGTCAGTCAGCGGTTGGGGCATGAGACACCATGAATAAAAAAAGAGGCGTGCGGCGGAGCAGTGAAATGCGTTATAATTCAGGTAGTATTAGGATTCAAGCAGGTCACTCCCCCCTGGCTCAATTCCCTGGGGTGTAGGAGTTAGGTTATCCTTCTTACCTGCCACGCGCCCGACTGAAAAACCGTTTCGCCGCAGGATAGCGGCGGTGGCGACCATCCAGAGTGCAATGCTGAAATTGAGTGGTAAAAATATATACAAAGGCATATCAGCAAAGTCGATAAAATTTAGCAAAGCGTACTGGCAAAAACTGATGCAAAACCAAACAACCAAACTTTTAAGCAATGCGACCACAAAGCTGCCACCGCAAAATGTCCATAAGTAAACCGCTATCGCGATCAAAAACCCCGGTACCGTAATAAAGCCAAATAAGATAAATAGGCCACCAATGGCTTTCAAAGCAGATTTGATTTCAATACTCCCGATCAAGAACTGAGATAGACTAATCATCAGGGCCGAGATTGCCATATACATAAGGATATGGCTGATGTGAAATTGGGTGTGCCGCTGCGAGAACGTTATCGGTCGCCCATGATAGCAGAGCTCGATACCGAGCCATAGCTTTACAAATAACAACACACTTTGAGCCAAAAAACAACACAGCAAATGAAAAAACCAAATCGCTGGAAAAACTTGCAACCTCCATGATAATGCGTGAAAGAAAGCTATTAGAACGATCAATATTTGACTTAGAATATTTCGATTCACAAAGGAGAATGGACTAAATAGCACCAAGCTAGCAACAAAAATTGTCATGCCCAGAAAACTGCCCACGGAGAGTCCCGCGCTCATGAGAGCCAGAAATTCGTAATGGAGCTGGTGTAGCAACGGGTTTAAGAATGGCGGCACCACCGACCCCAATATCCACAGTGGCAAAATCTGGGCCAATGTGTACCCATAGGCTTCCTTCACGTCCGGGGTAATTGTTTCAGGCGATTCCGGCATGCTGTGGTCCTATCGCAAACGAGGCAACTGCTCCTGTTATCACTACCTGCCACACACGGCCAGCTCGAATTCCGGTAACTAAAAAAGTCCCTGGCAATCTGTAACAACCGCTCACCCCGCAAAATTAAATTACAGCAGCACTGGCAGACAGTCTCAGCATCATCCGCAAATTTTAATATCTCGCAATCATACGGTAAAATTCACTGGCAAACCGCTAGCTTTGTCTGACATAATACCAAATCATAAATTTAATTGCTTTTTACACGAAGAACTCCCATCAATCCCCATCATCCCAACGCCGGGCAGGTCCGCGCGGTCTTTCCACCGTTCGCGCATGTCCGCCGTTGGAGCCGCGCCGCCGCGGTTTGGCTCCCCAGCGCGGCATTTTATCTGCTTTCCCTGGCCGCGATCCTCCTCACCTCCCCTTGGGCGTGGCCCCCGCTAATACTGCTAACCAGTTTGGCCGCAGCGCTCTTGTTTATTCTGGCCCACGATGCCGCGCATGATGTGCTGACCCCCTCCCGCTGGGCAAACCAGCTTTTAGCCCGGCTGTCATTCTTACCCGCCTGGCATCCGTATACCGGTTGGGTGCATGCGCATAATCATGTGCATCATGGCTGGACGAATTTTCAACCGCGGGACTATGTCTGGGCGCCGCTGTCGCTGGCGGAGTACCAGCGGCTTTCCCCGGTGGGGCAGGCTTGGGTTCGCCTGTGTCGCTATTGGCCCGGCTTTGGCCTGTATTACCTGGTGGAAATTCTTTGGAAAAAAATCTGGCTTATTCAGCCAGAGGTCAAACGCCGCAAAGCGCGGCTGCGGTGGCTGGCGGACGACCTGCTGCTGGTGGTGATGCTTCTCGCCCAGGGCTGGGGATTGGTGGTCCTGGCCCGTTATTGGCAGACACCCGCCCCCGCGTGGGCGATTATTTTAGCCGCGCAGGTGTTGCCGATGTTTTTTTGCAACTGGTTTGTCGCGCTGATTACCTATTTGCAGCACACCCACCCGGCGATCCCCTGGTTTCAAAAGTCCGCCGAATGGTCGTTTTACCTGGGCCAGGTGCGGGGGACGACGCACACGCATTTTCCCAGGGGAATTAATGGCTGGATACATAATGTGATGGAGCACACGGCGCATCATGTGGACCCGCGCATTCCCCTGTATAACCTGCCTGAGGCGCAAGAAAACCTGGACGCCACGCATCACCCGGTCAAGCATGTGTTCACCTGGCGCAGCTTTTCTTATACCCAGCGGGTGTGTCAGTTGTACGATTTTGAGAATCACTGCTGGCTGAGCTTTGGCGGGGAGCCGACCAGCAGCCGGACGGTGGAACTGCCGCTGGTGTTGGCAAAAAGTTCGTTTACATAGCCAACGGAATTAAAAATTTTGCCCGCCCGCGCTTGATTTTGGGCCAAGAGATAGCGCAGGATGCATTGGTGGAGCGGGGAGTCGTTGAAAAGTTGAATAAGCGAGGAATGGAGATTTGTTAGGAGACTATTACTCCCGCGTGTGGATTGCGTGAAGCAAAGTAAAATAGCACGTAGCTCCGCGCAAAAATCCGTTGCCTTATGCGGTCTCAACCGGAATAATCAAGGCTTGGTAGATCTTCCTGGATCATTTGCCTTACATATTTTGCGATCGTTACCGAACAAGAGGCCACCCGATGCCAATTCGCCCTGGTTGTATTTACGCCGGTTTTTGCTTTTTGGTCTGTCTGGCGTTGTGTTGGGGAGGGCTTCGCAACACGGTGTTAGCCCATCCTGATCATGAAGAACCGGGTCTCTTGTTTCACTTTGTCGCCACGGGCCACCCGATAGAAAACGGCGCCATCAGCGACCAAACGCATCACGTTACGGCCAAACTGGTCGGCCAGCCAAAGCTGCAAACGCTCGGCCCGGCCGAAGGGCTGACTTTTAACGGCACGGATGAGTTTTTGCTGCTCGCCGAGGACTATTCCGCCGCCAAAGCCGCCCTGCCAACCAAGGAATTCACCGCCGCCGCCTGGGTGAATCTGGCCCGCGCCGAGGACGCCTATGGCGGGATCATTGGCACGATCCAGGATAATGGGGGGAGCGAACAAGGTTGGCTTCTGGGCTTTAACAATAACCGCTTTTCCCTGGCCCTGGCGACCACGGGGGGAGATGACGGCCAGGGAAAGCTAACCTACATGAAAGGTAAAACGCCGATCGAACTGGGCCGCTGGTACCATGTTGCCGGAGTGTACGACGGCAAGACGATGCGGCTGTACGTCAACGGCCAGTTGGACGCTGAATCGACGGAGCAATCGGGGGAAATCCACTACCCGCCCAAGTCCGCGTTTGTCATGGGCGCTTTTCATGACAATGATGAAAAGTACATGCTGGAAGGCTCAATCTACGAAGCCAAACTGTACAATCGCGCGTTGCCGGCGGAGGACTTTGTTAAGATCGCGGCGAAAAACGACAACCTGACCAAATATGTCAATCCCGCGACCAAACAAGTCAAGTTCTTGGTGCAGCCCTATTTGCAATTTGGCACGCGCACCAGCATGGCCGTCATGTGCGAGACCAACCGCCCGGCAAAGATGACCGTGGAATACGGGCCCAAGCAACCGCTGGCCAATAAGCTCACCAGCGATAAGCCTGGTCTCATTCACACCTGCATCCTAGAGAACCTGCCCCAAGGGGAACCGCAGTTTTATCGCGTGACCTGCGTTGACGAGGCCGATCCCGAAAATAGCGTCCAAAGCGGCCTCTTTTCGCTGCAAACCGATCGCGGACCGGAACACGCCTGGGCGTTCGGGATCATCGGCGACACACAACGTAATCCCGCGATCACGCGCAAATGCGCGGAGGGGATTTATTCGCACCGGCCGAATATGCTGATTCATTGCGGCGACGTGGTGGACGATGGTTATGCCAAGAATCAATGGCTGAAGGACCTCTTTGAGCCGATGCACCCGTTACTGGCCCGCGCGCCGATGTTTCCCACTATTGGCAACCACGAGGGGAACTCGCACTGGTACTATGATTACTTTCACTTGCCGCAGCCTGAGTATTATTACACCTTTACCTACGGCAACGCGCAGTTCTTTATGGTGGATAGCAACAAGTCACTCGCGCCCAATTCGGAGCAATACAAGTGGCTCGACAGCGAACTGGCCAAAAGCAAAGCCACCTGGAAGTTTACCTGCCACCACCATCCCTGCTTTAGCTCGGACGAAAATGACTATGGCGACCACAACACCGGCAACTACCGGGGCCAGCCAACCTATGGCGACACCAACGCGCAGCACGTGATCCCGCTGTACGAAAAATACGGCGTGGATATCGCCTTTAACGGGCATATCCACGTGTACGAGCGGACCTGGCCAATCTACCGGATGACCATTAATCAAAAGAAAGGGGTCCGCTATATCACCAGCGGCGGCGGCGGGGGTGGACTGGAACAATCAACACCACAGCGAACCTGGTTCAATTTGGAATTCAAACGGGCGCATCATTACTGCATGGCGGTCATCCATGACCGGACGATTCAGTTCAAGGCCTACGACGTGGAAGAACGTTTGTTCGACACGTTTGAACTGACCAAGGACGCCGACCGGTAAGTGTTCCAGGGCAAAGCAGAAGCCAAAGCACATAAATACCGTGCGGACAATGGGCGTAACCCCGCGTTATTCTCCCAGGCGCAGCATAACCAGGATGTTGCCGCCAAATTGCATCCATGATTGGCTGCCGTGCGCTAGTCCTTGCCCCGATTCGCGTATGTACGGCGGGGGTTCTTAATCCAAATACCGCTTGGTCAGGTCGCCATAAGCGTCGATCCGCCGATCACGCAGGAACGGCCAGTGGGTTCGTACCACGTCGATCTTGTCCAAGTCGCATTCCACGAGCAATGTTTCTTCTTGGTCATGGGACGCGCGGGCCAGAATATTGCCATTTGGATCGGCGACAAAGCTGGCCCCCCAAAACTCAATCCCGTTGCGCGTGCTTCCTGGTTCATTTTCTATGCCAACACGGTTGACCGCCGCCACAAAGACGCCATTGGCAATGGCGTGGCTGCGCATCATGGTTTCCCAGGCCGCATGCTGGCTCGCGCCGTACTCGGCTTTTTCCTCGACCAGCCAACCGATCGCCGTGGGATAAAACAACACCTGCGCCCCGGCCAGCGCGGTTAACCGCGCCGCTTCGGGATACCACTGGTCCCAACAAACACACGTCCCCAGGGGCCCGTGCCGCGTGTCAAATTTGCGAAAGCCCAGGTCGCCCGGTGTAAAGTAAAACTTTTCGTAGTAGCGCGGATCGTCGGGAATGTGCATCTTGCGGTACAGGCCCAATTGACTGCCATCGGCGTCGAACAGGACCGCTGTGTTGTGATACAGTCCCGGCGCGCGGCGTTCAAAGAGGGACGCCACCACAACGACCTCGTGGGTTTTGGCGGCGGCGCTGAGGGCCCGCGTGGCGGGGCCGGGGATCGGCTCGGCCAGGTCAAACTGGCAGTGATCCTCCGTCTGGCAAAAATATTGACTGCCAAACAGTTCCTGCAGGCAGACGACATTAGCCCCCGCGGCGGCCGCTTCGCCTATCCGCGCTAAGGCCTTGTCCAAATTTTGTTGCTTATCGGCCACGCACCGCATTTGCACGAGGCCCAGGGTGATTTTGTTTGGCATGGGCGGGATAGAACGCTGAGAAAGGAGGAGAGGGTTGAATTAACGGTAATAAAGCAACTTAAACCATTGATGATAATAGATTTATGGTTTTAGAATCATTATGAATGTGATTAACCAGACTAGATTTTGTGTGATATTTTTGTTTGTAACAGGGCGGATTATGTGATATTGTACATAAGTGTATCGATGAATGACAAGGAGGTTGGATGATGTCGCTTTATGGAAGTTATTACGTCAAGCCGACGGCCTCGGCCTGTGCGCGTGCTTGGTCTCTCTGTGGTAATAGTATGCGCGAATACCAAAAAATCCGCGCGCATGCCCTTAAGCTGGCATTTTGGCCAAAGGATGCTGACATCGATTGGGATTGGATTAAATCGCTAGAAGCAAAACGGGTGGGTGAATTACGAATTCACGAGACGATTGCCCAACAAAACAATTTGCGTGTGATCTTTTTTAAGGCGAACAAGATATTGTCGGGTGATCCTTTACCACGAATTTGGACGTTGACTGTATATCAAAAGAAAAGGGACGATTTTTCAGGCAAGGAAATCGCTGCTTTTCGAGCGATGCGCGACATCGTGGTGGCGCGTCATTACGCCGATCTTCCCGGGGCTTAAAGGACCGCCCGCGTATTCCACAAATCCAGGTAACATAAACGAGGCAACGATGACTCAAACGATCTCTCATGTTTCGCCCGGAAATAACGTTTCCGTCGCGCCTTACGACCCCCGCGAAATCGCCAAGTTCTTGACAGCTTTTGTCGAGTGCAACCGTGAAATGCAAGAGTTAGCACTGGAAATGAGCGCTATTTTATCGGCTGAGGACTCCACGGACGACGAACGCCAGTTGGCTGCGGATGCGCTGCTGAGCGCATTATTTCCTAGCATCACAGCCGACGAACTAAATTCGTATCACCAACGGCTAAAATCTCCCGCCGGAATCGAGGCGTCAACAGCGCTGCGGTCCGAGCAAGAGTATTTTTCAACCCGTGTTAAGCAACTCATGGCCGAAAAAGGAATCACCCAGGAAATGCTGGCTCAAGCGATCGATGTGGGCCAACCGGCGATTTCCAACTTGCTCAATCGTGGTTGCCGACCACAACGGCGCACTATCGAGCGGATAGCTAATTCGCTAGGTGTCTCATGCCAAGAGATATGGCCCGGGGAATAATTCATGGGGCAGCTTCATTTCTACTCTGCTTGCTGGAGTAAATTTAGATGAGTGGAATCGGGGTTTTGCTAGTAACTTTTAGCCTCGATCCAAATCCAGGACCTCGGCGGCGATTTGGCGAATTTCTTGCTGGATTTCTTCCACCGGACGGTCGGCATCAACCACGGCGATGCGGTCCGGCTGGCGCAGGGCCTCCGCTAAAAAGCCCGCCCGCAGTTTGGTGGCAAAGTCCGCCCCTTGTTGCTCCATGCGATCCAACGGGCGATTCAGTCGCGCTGCGGCCGCCGCGGGAGAAAGATCGAGCACAAAAGTGAGATCGGGCAATAGACCCGCCGTGGCAGTTTTGCCAATTTGCCATAGTAATTCCACATCCAGCCCCCCGGCGTAGCCCTGGTACACCACATTGGCCAGCAAATACCGGTCGCTCACCACAATTTCTCCCCGCGCGAGCGCGGGTTGTATCACACTTTGCACCAATTGGGCGCGCGCCGCCATGTACAAAAACATCTCCGCCGGCCGGTCGATCGTCAATTCCGCCCGATGCAGCAGCAAATCGCGAATCGCCTCCCCCAGGGGGGTGCTCCCGGGATCACGGCAGGTCGCCACGGTATGGCCTTGTTCCGACAGCCACTGGCAAAATTGTTGAATCTGGGTGGACTTGCCCACGCCATCCAACCCATCAAATGCAAAAAACATAATTGAGGCAAATCAATATAAAAAAACCGGCGAGGTTGTGGTTGCTATAACTCCCTGACAGGGATGCAGGGGGTGAAGCGCCCGAGGGCGGGCGGCCAAAAGTCAAACCTTGCCCTTTATACCAAGTTTTCCCAGTTAAAAGAAACCGCCCAGGCGTCAAAGTTATGGTGAATTGGCCAATCCCGTTTTGGGGAGGGTGTCGCAAGCCTTTCTCCGCCTTGACCGATATAGGGGAAGAGCAAGCGGGGATACGTGGCGAGAACCCTCTTTAGGTGGCCTGGCAAGCTATGCACAACGGCATGTTAGAGCGTTTGACGTGTGATGAATACTGGACGACACAGGTCTTGACGGCGACACCCCAAAAGCTGCAATTGATGCTCATTGACGCGGCGTTGCGGCACTGTCGCCGGGCCGCGGACGATTACGCCCACGGCGAGTTTATCGCCGGGGGAGAGCCCCTGCTGAAAGCGCAAGAAATCTTTACCGAAATTATGTCCGCCGCGCGCCAAGGGGCCGACCAAAACCCGCTGGGAAGGCGGATCGTCGGGCTATACAACTTTTTATTTCGGCAATTGGTCATCGCGCATGTCCAGCATGACGCCGAAAAAATCGCCACCGTCATGGACATCTTGGAAATCGAGCGGGAAACCTGGCAGCAATTGTGCGAAAAACTGGGGACCGACACGATGGGGACAGCCACGACGGATCAATTGGCCAGTTCGGGATATTCGTTTCAGGCCTAAGCCAGCCAGCATTCGAGCATCTAAAAAACCCGCTAGCAAGGGAACCATTGTCGCTAGCGTTCCCCGGGCCGGGGAAAAACTGGCGATTTTCCCCGCCCCTTGCCACCGCGTCACAGCTTTCCAGTCCGGCCCGCGCCCAGCGCGCGGTTACGCGCGCGAAAAGCAATTGGGCAATTGCTGAATTTCCCGGACAGTTCTTGCCGAAAGATATTGCGCGGCAAAGTTTGTGCGAACTCCCTTCTTTGACATTCGCGGAACGTCCGGTTCTGCTGCCAAATTGTCTTTCTTTCAGGTGCCAGCATGTTGCGCATATTTATTGGATTTGATTCGCGTTTTCCCGAACCGGCGGATGTCCTGGCTTATAGTTTTCGCAAGCATGCTAGCATTCCGCTGGAGATTCGCTATCTAAAGTTATCAGAGCTGGGCTTGAACCGCGCGCATGATCCGCTGGCCTCGACCGAGTTCACTTATAGCCGGTTTTTGGTGCCGCATCTGTGCAATTTTCAGGGCAAGGCCCTTTTTGTCGATAACGACATGCTGTGCCTGGGCGATGTCCGCCCCTTGGCCGAGTTGGACATGACCAACTACGCCTTGCGGGTGGTGCAGCATGATTATCAGCCGACAAACACGGTGAAAATGTATGGCGCGGTGCAAACCAGCTACCCCCGCAAAAACTGGTCCAGCATGATGCTGATGGACTGTGCCAAATTGCGGCTTTGGACCAAGGAACTGGTCGAGACCCAAACCGGAGCGTACCTGCACCGCTTTCAGGATATTCCGGACGCGCAAATTGGCGAACTGCCAAAAACGTGGAACACGCTGGATTGGATGGATGAGCAAACGCAACTGATCCACTACACCAACGGCGGTCCCTGGTTTGAACAATATCTCAATCATCCCCACGCGGGAATCTGGTTTCGCTATCGGGATGAATACCGCGCTCAACTGGCGACGCAAGAAGCGGCCAAACAAAAATCCCTGCTGAAAAGCCGGGCGGTTGTGCCACCGCTCTCCTTCCCGCTGCATGGCAGCATGCAACTGCCGTTAGGGAAATAGGCAAGCCACGTGGCATACACATCCCCGCAGCGTAGCATAAGCGTCGCGCCCATGAATGGCGCCCTCGCGCTTCGCCTAGGCGATAGCTAATACCCCGCATGGCATCTCACCACTCATGCCAAGATGGCCATGCTACGTGTTTGCTAGCATTTACTGCGGCTACAGCGGGGAATCTCTCTTGACCGGCGTGGACGTGGATTTTATCCTCTGCCGACTTCCGCACATTCGGCTCCCCGCGCGCTCTCCTCGTGGATCAGGGATGGTCCCGGCGCGCGGTACCTGCCCTCCACGTTGCCTGGCGGCCCCGGCCCCTGTTTGGCGTGGATGGCTCCGACGGCGGACTAGCCCCGAGTTTTGTCGATGCCATCCAGCGTACCCCCCGCGCTCCCCCGCGATGTTATCGCGCGGCGAACATTTTTGACCGCAGCCCTGTGGGGAAGTTCTTGCCTGGGCGTCTCCCTGACCCTGGGCTGCTCCTCCTTTACCTTGCGCAACCAAAGTCCGGAAATCGCCACGCTGGACGATGAATCCGCCGAAAAAACGCGGCTGGTTGGGGATGTCTCGGGCCCTTATGGACTCAATTATGTCAAGGTTGAGGCTCCCGGCCTGGTCGTGGGGTTAAAAAACACCGGCAGCGATCCCCCCCCTTCGTCCCAGCGGTCGCAGCTGATGGCCGACATGCTGGCCCGCAATGTGCACGAGCCGAACAAACTGTTGGCCAGTCCCCAAACCTCGTTGGTGTGGGTGCAGACCTGGCTTCCTCCGGGAGCGCAGGTCGGCGACGAACTCGATTTGGAAATTCGCGTGCCGGAAGGAAACGAAACCACCGATCTGAGCGGCGGCTGGCTGATGGAAGTTTCGCTCAAGGAGATGGTGGCGGTCAATAACGCCATTCACACGGGGCATGTCATGGCCGAAGCGGAAGGGGCGGTCCTGGTCAACCCGTCACTGGACAACTCGGACTCTTCCCCCCGCACCAAGGGGCGCGTCCTTAGCGGCGCTCGGGTAAAAAAAGCCCGCAAGCTGGGCCTGGTGCTCAAGCGCGAGGACAAGTCGGTCTTTTTAAGCAAGCAAATCGGCGATGCGCTGAATAAACGCTTTCACACCCATCAACACGGGACTAAACACGGCATTGCCAACCCCAAAAGCGATGAATACATCGAACTAGAGGCGCATCCCCGGTACAAGCATAACTTGCCGCGCTACATCCGCGTGGTGCGGGCGGTCCCCCTGTCCGAAAATAGCCCCCAGCGCCTGGCCCGGCTGGAACTGCTGGAACGGCAACTGCTGGATCCGATCACCGCTCCCAATGCGGCGATCCGGCTGGAGGCGATCGGCAAAGAAGCCGTCCCCGTCCTGCGCAAAGGGTTGGAATCCACCGTCCCCGAAGTCCGTTTTTACGCCGCCGAGGCCCTGGCGTATCTGGATGATTCTCACGCGGCCGGACCGTTGGCCCTGGCCGCCCGCGATGAACCGGCGTTCCGCGTCTTTGCCCTAACAGCGCTGTCGACAATGGACGATATCGCCGCCAGTGATGAACTAAAGGCCCTCTTGGACTCCCCCAGCGCGGAGACCCGCTACGGGGCGTTCCGCGCGCTGTGGGGGATGAACGCCGCAGACCCGGCCATTCGCGGAGAGTTTTTAGGGAACAAAGTCTGGCTGCATCGCATCGCCAGCCAGGCCCCCGCGCTGGTGCACGTCTCCCGCCAGGGCCGGCCCGAAATTGTGCTGTTTGGCGCAGCGCACCAGCTTACCGCCACCTTGTCCATCGAAGCCGGGCAAAGCATCATCGTCCGGGTCGACTCCCCCGAACGGATCGTCCTGAGCCGCTTTTTACCCGGCGAACCCGACCAACGCCTGGAATGCCCCAATGACCTGGGCGAAGTCATCCGCAAAATCGTGGAAATTGGCGGCAAGTATCCCGACGTGGTCCACTTTTTAACAGAGGCCAACCGCCAGCAAGCGCTCAATTGCCGCTTTGAGGTGGACAAACTGCCCCAAACCGGCCGCCGTTATGACCGCACCAAGCACGAGGACACCGCCCATACCGAGGATGAGGCCTACGAAGTCTCCTGGGCGTTGCCTAATCTGTTTGGCGGTCGGCAGGCACAAACCGTGGAAACACCCCTGGAAGTCCCGGAAGAACCGCAAAATTCCACGAAAAACTGACGTTACCCGCCTGACGATCCTTCTCGGTCCAAGTAAAATAAAAGTGATCTGAAATGTTTTGCCCTTTGCGGTGTCGCGCAAGGGGTTGGCGGCGTTCCTTGTATTTTTTCCCATGCTCAAGGCTCTCGAACTCGTTGGCTTCAAGAGCTTTGCGGAACGGACCCGCCTGGAGTTTCCCCCCGGCATCACCGTGGTCGTCGGGCCTAATGGCTCTGGCAAATCCAACATTGTCGACGCCATCAAGTGGGTGTTAGGCGAGCAAAGCGTCAAAAGCCTGCGCGGCAAAGAGATGATCGACGTCATCTTTAATGGCGCGGCCGGGCGCAAGCCCCTGAACATGGCCGAAGTGACGCTGGTCTTTGATAATGCCCAGCGGCGGTTGGGTCTGGACACGCCCGAAGTGGCGGTCACGCGGCGGGTATATCGCAGCGGCGAGGGGGAGTACCTGCTGAACAACACTCCTTGCCGATTGCGGGATTTTCGCGATTTATTTGCCGGGACGGGGGTCGCGACCGAGGCTTACTCAGTTATCGAGCAGGGCAAAGTCGACATTTTGTTACAATCCTCTCCGCGGGATCGACGGCTGATCTTTGAAGAAGCGGCGGGGATCAGCCGCTTTAAGGCTAAAAAGCTGGAATGCCAGCGGCGGCTGGAACGAGTTGACCAAAATCTGCTGCGGCTGTCGGACATTGTCGACGAGGTTGAAAACCGCCTCAAGTCCGTTCGCCTGCAGGCGACCAAGGCCCGTCGCTATCAGGAATACGCCGAACGCCTGCAAACCCTGCGGACGCAGGTGGCCTGGACGGACTGGCGTTCGCTAACAGACCAAATCACCCAGCACGAGACCGAACTGGCCGAACTGCATGCCGAATGGCAGGGTTTGCTGACCCAGGCCGAAGCCCAGGAGGGAGCCGCGCAGGCCCTTGACGCGGAAATTCAAACCCTGGAGCAGACATTACAAACAGACGCCGCCCACGCCGCCCGCAATCGCGAACGATTGGCCGCGCTCGAAGCCGCGCAAGAACTGGACCGGGGCCGGGCGCATGATTTGGAGGAAAATTTGTCCCGGTATCGGCGGCAATGGCTGGCCCTGCATTCGCGCGCGGGGGATTTAGCCGGCACCCACCAGGAAGTCACCGCCGCCCTGGCCACCGCACAACAACAGCAACGAATTTGCGGCAGTCGCCTAGCCGATGAAGAACGCCATCTAACCACATTAAATGCCCAGGTGGATCAGCTACGCGGCGAAAATGAACAAGCCCGCGCGCAGTATCTGGAACAACTGCGCGGCGTGGCCGCCCTGGCCAACGAAATTAGCGGCCTCCAAGCGCAACTTGCCAGAAGCGAAGAACGCCGCGATAAATGCCTGCGCCGCCTGGCCGAGGTCGAAACCCTGCATGGCTCTTGCAGCGAGGCCTTGACCACCCAATTAACCAACCGCGGGCAGTTGACCGATCAGCTCCATGCGCTTCAGCTCCGCGGCCAAACCGCGCGCGGCGAACTGGCCGACACCCGCGCCCGGACCGCCGAATGTCAGGCGGCCGCCGCCGCCGCCAGTGAACATGTCAGCCGCCTCCAAGAACGCGCCCAACTGTTGTCCGCGTGGGATGCCCAGCAAGCGGGTGTGGAGGAAGGGGTCAAGGCCCTGCTCAACCTGGCCCGGCAGGAACCAGCGGGACCCTTGCGCCAGATTCGCGGCATGCTGGCCGAACTGTTTCATACCTCGGTTTCCTCCGCCCCCGCCATCGAGGCGATTTTAGCCGAACACGCCCAAGCCTTGGTGTATGTCCCCAGTGCCGAATTTGACGAATATCTGCGCGCGCCGCGAAGATGGCCGGGTCGGGTCAGTTTTTTGCCCTGGGGGGCTAACTTACCGGAAACTTCCCCCCGGGAAAATGCCGCGGACTTAGCGGCGATCGTCGATTTAAGAGCTTATCCCGGCGTATTGGGCCATGTGCGGGATTTGTTAGAGACCGCCAGCGAGTATCGCCCCCTGTTTGAGCGCCTGCTTGGCAATTGCTGGCTAGTGCGCGATTTATCCGTCGCCCACGAATTAGCCAGCGCTTGGCCGCCACAGGCAGCCGTTACCGCGAACTCCGCGCAAAACCCGCTTCATCGTCCCCACCATCCCGACCCCCAGGCTCCCACCATCGAGGGATCTTCCCCGCAAGTTATTTTGACCGGGGCGCCCATCCCTCCCGCTTGGCTTGACAAGCCGAATGCCGATAGTCATCCCTCTGGCGGCGCATATCCCCGGGGTACGCAACCTGTGCGGGATGAAACCGCCGCTACCGTGGACTCTATTTCAGCTAAAACATTGCCCCTGCGCCCGACCTTTGTCACACCCGCGGGAGAGGTCCTGTGGCCTAGCGGAATGGTGACCCTGGGCGTGCGCCATGGACCGGGGGGGTTGATCTCGCGGCGGAGCGAGTTGCGGGAATTGCGGCAAGAATTGCAAACCGGGGAAACGGCTTTGCGAGATTTGCGGGAACAAGCGGAAGCGTTGCAGCGACAAGCGAGCGAACGCGAGCGGCACGTTCAAGAGATGACCGCGGCGGAACAACAATGCCAAGCGGAACTGGCTGAACTTCGGGCCAAGATAAGCGCGGACCAAGAGCGCCAGGCGCAGTTTGCCGAACAATTGCGCTTGTTGGCCGCGGATGCCTTGGCCGCGGCGGAGCAAAGCCAGGCCGTCATCCAAACGCGCACCCAGGCCGAACTAAAGTTGGAGCAAGGGCAATTGCAATTAGCCCAGGCCGAAAGCCGCCAGCAAGAAAACGCGCGCAGGCTCGATCAACTGGAAGAAACTCGCCAGCAGCGGCAGCGCGAAGCGATGAGCGTCAAGGTGGAGCTGGCCCGCACGGAACAGCAGGTGGAAAATTTGCGGCGGCAATTACGCCAATTTGAACAGGACCAGGCGGAGCGGCAGCGCGGCCTGGCGGAATTAACCGCCCAAATCGCCGAGACCCAGGAGCGCATCAATCAGGCGGAGGAGACCCTCCTGGCCAATGAACAGCATTATGCGCTCTTCACGCTAAAGAAAGAAACCTTTCATGAGGATACGCAAGAGTTACTAGCGGCGCGGGGGGGATTCCAGCAAACCCGGGCCGCCTCCCTGCAAGCCGCCCAACGCCTGCGGCAAAAAGCCCATAAACAAGAGGAAAAACGGCACAAGCGGGAATTAGCCGCCGAGGCGGTCCGGCACGAGCGCGCGACCCTGGCCGCGCGGCTGCGCGAGGATTACGGGATTGAACTGGCGGAGTTGACCGCTCCCCCGACCGCGGAAGAGGCCCGCGAACGAGCGGCGGTGGAAGAGGAGATTTCAGATCTACGGCGAAAACTGACCAACCTGGGGGGCGTGAACCTGGAAGCCCTGCAGGAGGCGGCGGAACTGGAAACGCGTTACGAGCATTTATCAATGCAGTTTCGGGATTTGACCCAGGGAAAAGCCGCGCTCGAACAGATCATCCACAAAATCAACGTGGACAGCCGCCGCCTGTTTTTAGAAACCCTCGAGCAGGTGAAAGAGCACTTTCAGTCACTGTTTCGCAAGTTGTTTGGCGGCGGCCGCGCGGATATCGTTCTGGAAGAGGGAGAAGACATCCTCGAGAGCGGGATCGAGATCGTCGCCCGCCCCCCGGGCAAGGAACCGCGCAACATTTCCCTGCTGAGCGGCGGAGAAAAAACCCTCACCTGCGTCGCGCTCTTGCTTTCCATCTTTCGCAGCCGACCCAGCCCCTTCTGTGTCTTGGACGAGGTGGACGCCGCCCTGGACGAGGCCAACATCGAACGCTTTGTCAGCGTGCTCAAGGAATTTTTGAACTGGACGCAGTTTATTGTCGTCACCCATTCTAAAAAAACCATGGCCTGTGGGCACACCCTGTACGGGGTCACCATGCAGGAATCCGGCATCAGCAAGCGGGTCTCGGTCCGGTTTGAGGATGTTCATGAGAACGGCGAGATTCGCGTGGCAACCCCTGGGACCGCCGCCCCGGACGCGGCGTGAGCGGATACGAATAGGGGTCAGGGAATAGGGGCGAGGGGCAAGCAAGACTTGGATGCCGGGTGTTCCCCGGAAGAAGCAGCATGCTCAATTGCTAAGAATACCCCGTAGTACAGAGTTTTTTGACCGTAGCAATATTCCCTCGATAGCCGCTGTTCTGCAACCCAGGATTGTGGACTATAACCGCTTCGCGGTAGATTCCTTCACCCCGGCCTTTTCCTAGCAGTCTGTTGAATTACAAGCAGCATGCTCAGAAACTGGTTGCTGTTTGTTCGTAAAAACCACGACATTTTGGATCAGCAATTACATTTCAACAGATCGCAAGTGAAAAGTGAAAAAGGTTATTGCAAAAGAATTTGTGAACACTAATCTTCGCTTATCAACACTAATCCAGAATGTCGTTTTGCAGCCATAATCAATCTATACAGTATGTTAGCTGGAAAATCTTGGCTGGATTAGTGAAGATCAGTGTGGATTAGTGGTTCAATTGCTTTTGATTTATACTTGGATCAGGTTGCAATTTCAAACCGCATGAAGTTTACTTAGTTGCTTATTGTAACTTAAACGACTTGCCCGGCCAGTGGGAGTTTTGGGTTCGCCAAAACCACGATAAATTATGTGAACTAAGGCTTTTCAACAGGCTGCTAGAGGGAGAGGGAGTACCGTGAAGCGCCCTATTCATTAGCCATGCAATGGATCATAGCCCACGGGATGGAGCACAGCGAACAACCTTGGGAGAAAAGGGCGAAATTATTGACCCCTCCTCCAACGGAGTTGAGTCAACTTTGGGTAAGCAGGGTAATAACCGCACTATGATTACTTGGAATTTGTATTAGCCAGTGTTCTTAGCGGGTTCGACCCGATTTTAATGCTTGGCACGGGTGTTCCACCAGTGGCACACGACGGCTTCACATAATGGCCAAGTTGTTTGGTTGTTCGTGGGTGTGCAAGGAAATGGAATCAGCAAGAACGGGGCAACGCTAAATAAAATGGGAATTTTGTCGGTGCCACCCCGCCGCATCCTTGTACCATTTGAATAAATTCTCCTCATCATAAAGTGAGCCATCTAACGAAAATGCGATTCGGTATTCCAGGAATTCAAAAGTACGCTGTGATTGACCTGCCATGACTCTTCCTTCGTTTAAAAAAGTGTATGTTACCGGGTGACCTTGTCCAATTCAAAAACCCAAACATTATGATAGTTTGAGTACAACAGATACCGCATGTCCGCAGTAACTTGAAAATCCTGAATTAAAAATGCAATATGCTTGGTGGTATCGTATGTGTCTTCCATAGCTGCCTGGATTTCCGCGCCTTCGGCTTGAATTTCAGATAACTCATCATCTTTAATGGAATAGTACAGGAATCTCCTTTGGCAGCGGCAGACAAGATTGGCGGAATCGGCCGTAAACGCCGGGGGACACCCAGGCAGTGGCAATTTTACCACTGTTTTCCATTCCATCGTATCCGCATTATCATCCTTGCCACTTGTTTGCCTGCTTAGTACGACGCCCGCCAGTGTAAAGTGATTGCCATCCGGTGAGATTGCAAAATCATGAAGGTCATTTGCTTGCTTGATCGGAATCACCCCCTTGAACTCACCCCGCATATTTCGTTGAATGATACGTCTATTCGAGCGATCAAAATCATACGTATCACCATCCGCGGGATTCGCATAGCTGGGTTCGTTTTCATAAAGTTGTTCGGCGGTGGTGATGTTGGGGTACTTTTCCTCCACACTTCCATCCACTGTACTGGTTCAGCGTAAACAGAACAAAGTCGGGTTGTGGTTTATGGGGAGTGGGGCTAGGTCAACGTCTGTTAACGTGGCCACGGTTTGGATTTTTCGCATCGAGTTAAAGTGAGCGGGGAGGGCGCCAGCGCGCCGCTTCTCACTTTAACCCTGGGTCGGCGCTCAGGTTGCGTCCCCGCAGAGCCTTATCCTCCGCCCAGGCATTGGTGATCTTACGTCGCTGATCGGGCCACGGCAAGCCACGACGAGCCTGACTTCATGCCGGGCCAGCCTTAGGCCGCCGCCAACCGCCGTTGCCGCCTCCCTTCCCGCGCGGCTTCGAGCTTGGCGTCGCGTGCGGCGACGATTTCCACTTCCCGCCCGGCCAGCTTGTCCGCCGGCGCGATGTACCCCAGCGCGCTATGCAACCGGACCTCGTTGTAATACGCGACGAACTTGGCCAAGGCCTGGCGGACCGCCGCGACATTGGCGAAACAACCGGCCCGCAGGCAGGTTCCCTTCACGGTCCGGTGGTAGCGTTCCAGCTTGCCGTTGCTTTGCGGATAAAAAGGGCTGGTCCGCACATGCGTCATGCCGCTGACCCGAATAAACTCCTTAAAATCCCGCGCGATGAACTGCGGGCCGTTGTCGCTGATGATCCGCGGCGTCGCGGTCGGATACTTCTCCCGCGCGCGTTGCAGGATCGTCTCGACCTCGTGTTCCCGCATGGTTTCCCGCAGTTCCCAATGCACAATCGCGCGGCTGTAACCGTCCAGGACCGTGCACAGGAAGTAAAACGTCCCGCCCACGTTGACGTAGGCGATGTCGATGTGCCAGTGCTCTTGGGCGGCCAGCGGTTGCTCAAATCCGGTCCCTTTTTTCGAGGGTTTTTGCCATTTGCGGTCCAACCGCCCGGCTTGCTTGAGGACGCGATAGACACTGGCGGGGCTGACCGCCGCGACATTTTGGTCGAGCATCATGAACGCCAGCCGCCGATAGCCTTCTAGTGGATGGCGGTCGTGAAAGTCGAGGATGGCCGCCTTCTCCCCCGGTGCCAGCCAATGATCGCGGGGGATCCGCCCGTTGTGTTCGTTGGCTTTGCCGTAGCGTTCCCGCCAGGTGTAGAACTTACTTTTGGCCACGCCCAGCCACGAGACGAACCGGCCCACGGGGAGTTCGGTCCGTTCGTGCCAGTGGTGGACATAATCGACAACCTGGTCGCGGGTGTCGTGGGGAACCCAAACTCCCTTCAGGGCTCCCCAAGTTCTTTTTTTAACTGCACGTGGTCCTGCAAGAGTTCGACGATGACCTCGTCTTTTTTGGCCAGCTTGGC